>NZ_JBFTIS010000016.1:0-82071 GCF_056395005.1 Stenotrophomonas sp. 10N36
GCCTCTAGACGATGGGGACGCGTTAAACCGAATTTGTCTTCTATCGGACGGCCTGTGTCCGGAGAAGTGGTGGAGCCAGGCGGGATCGAACCGCCGACCTCCTGCATGCCATGCAGGCGCTCTCCCAGCTGAGCTATGGCCCCACGTTGTACCGCGAGCCGCCTAGTGTACCTGCCTGTTCACGTTTGTGGAAGACCACGACGAAAACTTCAGGAGGCGGTGACAAAAAGACCCGGCGAACCGGGCCTGATGTCGTTGATGAGTGGCGTCCCCACGGGGATTCGAACCCCGGTCGCCACCGTGAAAGGGTGATGTCCTAGGCCTCTAGACGATGGGGACGCATAAACTCATCAATGTTTTCAGCACCTCCGAACGGCCTAAGGTCCGGAGTGGTGGAGCCAGGCGGGATCGAACCGCCGACCTCCTGCATGCCATGCAGGCGCTCTCCCAGCTGAGCTATGGCCCCACGATGCTGGAGGCCGAATTCTACGCGGGTGTGAAGCGTTCGCCAAGTCTTTTGTGTGACATCGCGATGAATTTGTTCGGCTGCGATCGATGGCGGCATCACCACGCGGCAAAAACAAAAAGCCCCGACCGAGGTCAGGGCTTTCTGCTTCTTGATTGGCGTCCCCACGGGGATTCGAACCCCGGTCGCCACCGTGAAAGGGTGATGTCCTAGGCCTCTAGACGATGGGGACGCACGAAACTTCAAATTTTGTCACTGCACTTTCAATCGGCCTAATGATTGAAGTGGTGGAGCCAGGCGGGATCGAACCGCCGACCTCCTGCATGCCATGCAGGCGCTCTCCCAGCTGAGCTATGGCCCCACGTCGTGAGGAGCGAAATCATAACGACGCCGTTTTCGATTGGCAAGCAAAAACTGCACGAAATACGTCATTTGATGATCGCGCGTTGGTGGCGCAGGCGCGTTGCACGTCGCATGGGGTGTGGACGCGGCCAAACCGGCATCCGCACACACGGTGTGCTTACTGCCGCGCTCCCGTCAGCGCGGTCAGGATCGGGCAGTGCACCACGTCGCCGTGGCCGGGGCAGGCATCCACCAACACCTTCAGTGCGCCATGCATGCGTTGCAGTTCGGCGATGCGCTGTTCGATGTCGGTCAGCTTGTCTACGGCAGTGTGGCGTACCCGTGCCATGTCATCGCCGCGCTGGTCGCTGAGGCTGAGCAGGTCGGCGATCTCGTCCAGGGTGAAGCCGAGTGCCTTGGCGCGGCGGATGAACTGCAGCCGGGTCAGGTCGGTATCGCCGAACACGCGATAGCCGCCCGCACTGCGGCGTGCGGTGGGCAGCAACTGCTGGCGTTCGTAATAGCGCACGGTGTCGATCGGCACGCCAGCCTGGCGTGCGAGCTGTCCGATGTTCATGCCCACCTCGATGAAGACCCGGCGGCGAGGGTAAACCCTGGAGTCTGGTCGAGGGTCAAGGGCTGCTGAAGGCGCGTCGACTGATGTCGTTACCGGGCCGAAAGATACAACTAGTTTCATAGCTACCGCGCTTTTGCCTCCGTAGGCTCGGACGGGTTCGCTGCAAGCCCTTGCGCCGCCTGGGTTTGCTGGTCCCAGACGTCGCTTGAGGAGCTTTGCCATGGATGCACCGTTCACCCCGTTGTCCCCCGTGCCGCGTCCGGCATCGTCGGCACTGATGGAAGTTGCCGTACTGGAATATCCGGGCAGCCTTCGAGCCGCAGCCCCGGTGCTGTCCGAACTGGCCCAGCGCTGCAACCGCACCGCGGCGGCGGGCAAGCGCCAGGGCGCGCGGATGCTGGTAACGCGTTGGACCTTGTCCCCGCGCGGCGTGCAGCGGGTGGCGGGTGCGGAGTTGTTCGGCGACGCGCTGCCGGCCCTGATCGTCGTGCCCGGCAACGAACCCAGTTGGCCGCTGCCGCCGCCCGACGAGCGACTGCTTGCCTGGCTGCGTGACAGCCATGAAGGCGGCAGCGTGCTGGCCGGCTGCGACGAAGGCGGCTTGATGCTGGCCGGCAGTGGCGTGCTGGCCGGGCGCACGGTGAGCTTGCCCGACCTGGCGCGCTGCCCGTCGCTGGCCACCGTGGTACCCAGCTGGAACCTGGGCGAGCGTGCACTGGTGGACGACGGCGACCTGCTCACGGCCTCCGGGCCCGACGCGTGGAAGTACCTGAGCCTGCGCCTGCTGGCCCGCGTGTACGGGCAAACCGTGATGACCGCCACCATCCAGCAGTTGCAGTTGACGATCCCGCGCGCAGTGCAGGATGACCTGGAACGGTTCAGCCCCAACTTCGCCCACGGCGATCGCGGCATTCTCAAGGCGCAGCGCTGGCTGCACACCATTGCCGCACGCGGGGTAAGCCTGCAGGACATCTGCGACTCGGCCGGACTGGAACCGCGCACGTTGCAGCGGCGCTTCCTCAAGGCAACCGGCCTGCGCCCGATCGAGTATTGCCAGCGCCTGCGCATCGCCAAGGCGCAGCTGATGCTGCAGGCCGGCGGTGAAATCGATGAAGTGTCCTGGGCGGTGGGGTACTCGGACCAGAGTGCGTTCCGCCGTCTGTTCCTGCGCATTGTCGGGCTCACGCCGTCGCGCTATCGGCGGCAACTGGCCGCACAGCGTCGCGAACGCGCGCGCCATCCGGTTGTCGACGTGGCAGCAGAGCCGATGCGCTCGGCCGCTTAGCCGCACCGCCGGCGGCCCTGTCGAATGGAAGCAACGGCCCACATGCGCGCGCGGCCTGCCGTTGGCGCATGTGCGGTTGCGGCTTGCCGGATGCGCGATGGGCTGTGACCATGCCGCCGGGGTTGTAGCAGCACAACCGCGGATGCGTCGCACGCAGCCGCGGTGGAGATGGATGGATGATGAGCAGTGTTGGCCCGGTACCGCTGGGCGTGGTGTGGGTGTTGCTGGGATGGCTGCTGGCCATCGGCGTGGCGCGGTGGTGGCAGCCGCCGCCGCAGGAGGGGCAACCCAAACCGGCGGCGATGCTGCTGGACATGGTGTTCCTGGGGCTGCTCGGCGGGCGGCTGGGGTTCGTGGTGCTGCATTGGCGCGCCTACGCGGACGACCCGTGGGCGCTGCTGCGCCTGGGCGATGGCGGTTTCCTGCCGGTGGTGGCGGTGCTGGTCGGCATGGGCTGGGCGGCATGGCGGCTGCGCCGCTGGCCGGCGCTGCGCAGGCCGGTATGGGCCGGGGCAGTGGCGGGCATTCTGTGCTGGGTGGGGTTGTCGCTGGGCATGGCCCACCTGCAGCAGTCGCGCATCGCCTTGCCGGCTGTGACCCTGCAATCGCTGCAGGGGCAGCCGGTCGCACTGGCCGACACCGAAGGCAAGCCGGTGGTGGTGAACCTGTGGGCCACCTGGTGTGCGCCTTGCCGGCGCGAGATGCCGATCTTCTCTGCGGCACAGCAGCGCGAACCCAACGTGCGTTTCGTGTTCGTCAACCAAGGCGAAAGCGCGGAAGAAGTGCAGCAGTTCCTGTCCAGCCAGAAGCTGGTGCTGCAGCATGTGCTGCTCGACCCGGACAGCCTCACCGCCGAACGGCTGCAGGTCCACGCATATCCGACTACCCTGTTCTTCGATTCACGTGGCCGGTTGCAGGGCCTGCACATGGGGGAACTCAGTGCAGCCGGCCTGCAGGCCCGGCTCGATGCGCTGCGCTGAACGCGCGGCGCCTTACATTCTGTTGCTACCAGGAGTTGCCATGCTGTTGAAATCGCCGCCCGCAGTGGGCTCGCTGCTTGCCGCTGCGCTGTTGATGGGTCTTGCGGGCTGCAGCCAGGCCCAGTCGCCCAAGGCCCCCGACGCGGCCAAGCCGGCGGCTGCCGCCAAGGCCGGTGACTACCCGGCGGTGCTCAAGGGCATCCAGAAGCACGGCTTCGAGGTGGTGGGTGAATTTGATGCGCCGGGCGGCCTGCGGGGCTTCGCCGGCGTGGTGGGCGGTCAGCAGCCGGCCGCAGCCTATGTGACACCCGATGGCAAGCACGTCGTGGTCGGCAGCCTGTTCGATGCCAACGGCGAAGATGTCGGCGCGGCACCGCTGGAGAAGCTGGCGGCCAAGCCGATGTCGGAAAAGATGTGGAACAAGCTCGATGCCAGCGCCTGGGTGCGCGACGGCCGCGCCGATGCGCCGCGCGTGGTCTACACCTTCAGTGATGCCAACTGCCCGTACTGCCACCGCTTCTGGGACGCCGCGCGGCCGTGGGTGGACAGCGGCAAGGTGCAGCTGCGGCACATCATGGTGGGCGTGATCCGCGAAGACAGCCCGGCCAAGGCCGCTGCCATCCTGACCGCACCGAACCCGAGCGCGGCACTGCTCGAGAACGAGCACAACTTCGACAAGGGCGGGATCAAGCCGGTGGCGAAGCTGACCCCGGAGGTGGCCAACAAGCTCGATGCCAACCAGGAGCTGATGATCGAAATGGGCTTCCAGGGCACCCCGGGCATCCTGTTCAAGGATGACAAGGGCATGCTGCAGCGCCGTTCCGGCATGCCGCAGGGCCAGGACATGGACCTGGTGATGGGCAAGCGCTGAGCCGCTGTGTGATGGAATCCAACGCGCGCCGGTGCAACGCCGGCGCGCGCGCCTGCAGGCCTGCCGATGTAGGGAGGATGCAGGGACGCAAGGTGTGCGTGGCAGAGGCCTGCACACGGGCGATGCGGTGCGCTTGATCTGAATCAAGGCCGGAAACGACACGCACATTAGCCTGTGCGCATGACTTCCTTCGTCGTTACCCCTCGCCATGGCATGCGTGTGCATGCGCCGTTGTCATCACAACGACCGGCAGACTTCACAACGTACTCACCCGGCCATTGCTACTCAGGGCGCTGGCAGACGGGCTGTTTCCGTCATGCCTCCCGGGATGAGGAGGGAATCCCGTGCGGGTGTGCCCACGATGCTGTGCATGCGATCGGTTCGCCGGCGCATGCCACGCGTGTGATGCGCCTGCATTGCAGCACCGGGTTGCCGAACAGGGCCGCGCGCGCAGGCGCAGCGGAGCCGGTTGGCAAGGCTGTTCGCGGTTCATGGAGAACGTGATGCGCCTGGCTGTACTGACGTTTGCGTGTGCCGCGGTTGTGGTGGCTGCGCCTGCACGTGCACAGGATTCGGCCGATGCATTGCGGCAGGAGATCCGCACCCTGCGGCAGACGCTGGATGCGCTGGAAAAGCGCCTGGATGCGCTGGAGTCCGTCCCGCCCACGGCCACACCCGCGCCTGCAGCGATTGCGCAGGCCACCCCAGCCGCCTTGCCATCGCCCGCAGCGGTGCAGGTGCCAGGCGGGGGCCAGGCCATCCTGCCGCCGCGTGATTCGGTCTCCGACCCGTCCTCGGCAGCGTCGCGCCCGGACAGTGTCGCCGGTCCGACCGATCCCGAGCTGAAAGGGTTCTTCGCCATTCCCGGCACCGACACGCTGATCCGCATCGGCGGGTACGCCAAGCTGGATGCCATCGCCGATGCACGCGCGGCCGGTGACGAGGACCAGTTCATCCCGTCGTCGATCCCGGTGGGCAGCGCGCACCGCGATGTGTCCAACTTCAACATGCATGCCAAGCAGACCCGTTTCAGCTTCGAAGCGCGCCGCCCCACCACCCACGGCAACCTGCGCTTCTACCTGGAGAACGACTTCTTCGGCAGCAGTGACAGCTATCAGTTCCGCCTGCGCCACGCCTACGGGCAGCTGGGCAATACCTATGCCGGTTACGGCTATTCCAGTTTCATGGACGCCGACAGCCTGCCCGACACGCTGGATTTCGCCGGCCCCGGCGCGGCCGGTTACCTGTTGGTGGCCGGTATCCACCACAGTTTTTCGCTCGGCAAGGGCAACACCCTGACGCTGGCCGCCGAAGACCCGGACACGCAGTTGAGCGCGCCGGCCGAAGGCATCCGCGCGGTGGACCAGGCCCCGGATGTGTCCCTCACCGCGCGCATGGAGCGCGACTGGGGGCACCTGCAGATTGGCATGGTGGCGCGCAGCCTGGCCTACGACGGCGATGCCGGTGATGACCGCCGCATCGGCGGCGGCCTGCAGCTCAGCGGCTCGGCCGCGGTGGGCGAGCAGGACCTGCTGCTGTTTGGCGCGCTGGGCGGCAAGGGCATTGCCCGCTATACCGCCGACCTCACCGGCTCGGGCATGGATGCGGTGGTGGCCGACGATGGGCGCCTGGCATTGCTGCGGCTGCACGGTGGTTTCGTTGGCTACACCCACTACTGGACGCCGATGTGGCGCTCCAACCTGATCTACGGCCAGCTCAGTGGCGAGCGCAACGCCGCGCTCGCCGACGACGCCTTCCGCCGCAGCCGCTACGGCGTGTTCAACCTGCTGTGGAGCCCGGCGCCGTCCTGGACCATGGGCATGGAACTGCTGTACGGGCAACTGGAGCAACAGCGCGGGCAGCGCAGCGACACGGTGCGGCTGCAGGGCAGCCTGCAATACAACTTCATCAAGTAGACCCTACCGCCCGGCGCGACCGGGCCCATGCCTGGCAAAGGAGAAACCGTCATGGCAGAAGCAAAGAAAATCGGGGTGGTCGGTGCCACCTTCCTGGTGGCCGGCAACATGATGGGTTCGGGGGTGTTCCTGTTGCCCTCCAGCCTGGCCAAGATCGGCACGGCGTCCATCTGGGGCTGGCTGATCACCACCGCCGGCGCGCTGCTGCTGGCGTTCGTGTTCGCCAAACTGGGAAAGCTGGCGCCCAAGGCCGGTGGCCCTTACGCCTATGCACGCGACTGGTTCGGCCCGTACATGGGCTTCCAGACCAACACCATCTACTGGTTCGCCAACTGGATCGGCAACGTGGCCATTCCGATCGCGGCGGTGGGCTACTTCAGCTACTTCTTCCCGGTCCTGTCCGAGCCGCTGCCGCGCTGCCTGGCCGTGCTGGCACTGGTCTGGGCCCTGAGCTTCGCCAACGTGATCGGCCCCTCGTTCGTGAGCAAGCTGCAGACGGTGACCACCAGCTTCGCGCTGGTGCCGATCCTGGGCATTGCCATCTTCGGCTGGTTCTTCTTCGACCCGGCCATCTTCAAGGGCGCCTACAACGTGTCCGGCGAGTCCAACTTCGGCGCGGTGTCCAGTGCTGCCGCACTGACCCTGTGGGCGTTCATCGGCGTGGAATCGGCCTCGGTGACCGCCGGGGTGGTGGAGAACCCGGAGAAGAACGTGGCCCGCGCCACCCTGGCCGGTGTGTTCCTGGCGGCGGTGGCCTACATCGCCAGCTCCTCGGTGATCATGGGCATGGTGCCCAATGGCGACCTGCAGGTGTCCGATGCGCCGTTCGCGCTGGCCGCGGCCAATGCGGTGGGCGGGTGGGGTGGGGCGCTGGTCAGCCTGTGCGCCTTCGTCGGCGCGGCCGGTTCGCTGGGCGGTTGGATCCTGCTGACCGCGCAAAGCGCCAAGGCCGCCTCCGATGACGGCCTGTTCCCCAGCATCTTCAGCAAGACCAACAAGGATGACGTGCCGGTCAAGGGCGTGCTGATCGTGGCGGTGCTGATGACCCTGGCGGTGCTGGTCACCTCGACCTCGGCAACCGCGTCGGCGCAGTTCGACGTGATTACCTCCGCCGCCGTGGTGCTGACCCTGCTGCCCTACATCTATTCGTGCGTGGCCTGCTACTTCGTGGTCGAGCGCTCGCACACGCTGGTGCATACCGGTGCGTTCTGGCTGCTCACCAGCGTCACGGTGGTGTACTGCCTGTGGGCGATCTTCGGGTCGTCGGGCAGCATCGTCCAGTACGCCTTCCTGTTCGTGCTGTTCATTACGGTGTTCTACCCGTTCTTCAGCGAGGAGCGCCGCCGCCAGCGTGGCCAGCTGCCCGCGCTGGACGCCGCCGTCCGCACGACGCTTTCGTGATCTTCCCCCAGGAGAATGCCTGTGTATTTCAAGTCGCTTGATTACCCCATCATCGTCATCGACGACGATTACGAGTCCCCGCGCATCGGCGGCATCCTGATCCGCGCGCTGGTCGAAGAGCTGCGCAAGAACGACCAGCGCGTGCTGTGCGGCCTGACCCTGGCCGACGCCCAAGCCGGTGCGCGCACCTATGTTGCCGCCTCGGCGGTGCTGATCTCCATCGATGGCACCGAGGAGAATCCGGAGCAGTTCCAGCGCCTGCTGGGCTTCCTGCGCGAGCAGACGGCCCGCCGCGCCAACCTGCCGGTCTTCCTGTACGGCGAACGGCGCACGATCGAGAAGGTGCCGAGCAAGCTGCTGAAGTTCGTGCATGGCTACATCTTCCTGTTCGAAGACACCAAGAGCTTCATCTCGCGCCAGGTGATGCGGGCGGCCGAAGACTACATGGCCAACCTGCTGCCGCCGTTCTTCAAGGCGCTGATCCACCACACGGCCGAGTCCAACTACTCCTGGCATACGCCCGGGCATGCTGGCGGGGTGGCGTTCACCAAGTCACCGGTGGGGCGCGCGTTCCACCAGTTCTACGGCGAGAACACCCTGCGCAGCGATCTGTCGATTTCGGTGCCGGAGCTGGGGTCGCTGCTGGACCATACCGGCCCGATCAAGGCGGCCGAGGACGAGGCGGCGCGCAACTTCGGCGCGGACCACACCTTCTTCGTCACCAACGGCACCTCCACGGCCAACAAGATCGTCTGGCACGGCACGGTGGGGCGCGGGGATGTGGTGTTCGTGGATCGCAACTGCCACAAGTCGCTGCTGCATTCGCTGATCATGACCGGCGGCATTCCGGTGTACTTCACCCCCAGCCGCAATGCACACGGGATCATCGGCCCGATCAGCCTGGATCAGTTCACGCCCGAGTCGCTGCACCAGGCCATCGCCGCCAATCCGCTGGCCAGCAAGGCGTTCAAGGCCGGCTCCAAGCCGCGCATCGCGGTGGTCACCAATTCCACCTATGACGGGCTGTGCTACAACGCCGAAAAGATCGCCGAGGAGATCGGCAGCGCGGTCGATTTCCTGCACTTCGACGAGGCCTGGTACGCCTATGCGGCGTTCCATCCGTTCTACGAAAATCACTACGGCATGGCCAAGGGCAAGCCGCGTGAGCAGGACGCGATCATCTTCACCACCCACTCCACGCACAAGCTGCTGGCCGCGTTCTCGCAGGCCTCGATGATCCACGTGCGCAATGCGGCCTCGCGCGAGCTGGATGCCGAGCGCTTCAACGAAGCGTTCATGATGCACACCACCACCAGCCCGCATTACGGGGTGATCGCGGCCTGCGATGTGGCCTCCAAGATGATGGAAGGCGCGGCCGGCGAATCGCTGGTGCAGGAAATGCACGACGAGGCAATCGCGTTCCGCCGCGCGATGCTGCACGTGCGCGAGGACCTGGGCCGCGACGACTGGTGGTTCAGCGTCTGGCAGCCGGACAAGTTGGAGCGCTCGCTGGCCAAGGGCGATGCACCGGCGCCGACGGTGGCCAAGCGCAGCGAGTGGTACCTGCAGCCCGACGCGCACTGGCATGGCTTCGACGGGCTTGTCGAAGACTACGTGCTGATCGACCCGATCAAGGTGACCTTGCTGACCCCCGGGCTGTCGATCGACGGCGAAATCGGCCAGCGCGGCATTCCCGCCGCGGTGCTGAGCAAGTTCCTGTGGACGCGCGGCATCACCGTGGAGAAGACCAACCTGTACTCGGTGCTGTTCCTGTTCTCGATGGGCATCACCAAGGGCAAGTGGAGCACGCTGGTCACCGAGTTGATGGCGTTCAAGGAGCTCTACGACGCCAATGCGCCGCTGAGCCGGGCGCTGCCGGGCTTGGCCGCCGACTACCCGGTGGCCTATGCCGGCTGGGGCCTGCGCGACCTGTGCCAGGCGCTGCATGAATTCAACCGTGAGTTCGCCGTGCCCAAGGTGATGCGCGAGATGTACGTGGACCTGCCAGAGCCGGTGATGACCCCGGCCGAGGCCTACGATCACCTTGTGCGCGGGCAGATCGAACGGGTCGACATCGAGGCGATCAGCGGCCGCATCGCCGGCACCATGCTGGTGCCGTACCCGCCGGGCATTCCGACCATCATGCCGGGCGAGCGCTTCGGGGCCAGCGACGAGCCGATCATCCAGTCGCTGCGCATTGCCCGCGAGCAGAACGCCCGCTTCCCGGGCTTCGAGTCGGACGTGCATGGGCTTATCATCGACCGCGACGGCGCGACGCCAACCTACAAGGTGGAGGTGCTGAAGGTCTGAGTCCGGTCAGGCCCTCGGCAAGCGATGGATACAGCACGCGAGCAGCGGGTCCTGACATTCTCGATCGCGGTGACCCTGGCCGTCAGTGCCACCGGCTTTGCCGGTGGCCTGCTGGTGGGGTCGCAGGCCATCCTGTTCGACGGCGTGTACAGCCTGGTCGACGTGGCCCTGACCCTGGTGGCGCTGTCGGTGCTGCGGCTGGTGGCGCGGGAAGAAAGCCCGCGCTTCCAGTACGGCTACTGGCATCTGGAGCCGATGGTGGAGGCACTGGGCGGGGCGATCCTGTCGCTGGCCTGCATCTACGCGCTGGCCAATTCGGTCATCGGGCTGACCACCGGCGGCCATGAGGTCAAGGCCGGCCCCGCGCTGGTGTGGGCAACCGTGCTGTGCGTGAGCAACCTTGCGATGGCCGCGTTCGTGCGGACCCGTGCGCTGCGGCTGCAGTCGGCGTTGTTGTGGCTGGACGTGCGGGCCTGGCTGTTGAGCGGCCTGATGAGCCTAGCGGTGGTGCTGGCCTTCGGCATCGCGCTGGTGCTGCGCGGTGGTGCGCATGCGCACTGGATTCCCTACCTGGACCCGTTGGTGCTGGCGGCCATCAGCGTTGCGGTGCTGCCGGTCCCACTGCGCAGTGCCTGGAAGGCCATGCGCGAGGTGCTGCAGGTGGCACCGGATACGTTGGACGCACGCGTGCAGGCGGTGATGAGTGCCTTCGTGGCCGAGCACGGCTATCTGGACTTCACCAGCCATGTGGCCAAGATGGGGCGCATGCGGTTCGTCGAGATCCACATCCTCACCCACCCGGACACCGTGATCGGCACCATCGGCAACGTGGATGCATTGCGTGACGAGATCGCCGAACGGTTGGACGCGCGCGGCAGCGAGTTCTGGCTGACCATCGATTTCACCGCCGATCCGGCCTGGACCTAGGCGGCATCGAACTACCGGCTCGGCGTGGACCGCAGCATTCCAACGATTGTCGTTGACCTCAACTTCAGTTGAGGTCGGACACTGCGTGCTCCCTCCCTGGATGCATGCCTCATGTTCAGTGACACCCCCGTTGCACCGGCCGGCCTGTTCGGCTTCATCAATCCCGCCGGTCTGTATGACCCCAGTGCCAACGGCTATTCGCACGTGGCGGTGGTTCGCTTGCCGGCGCGGGTGATCCACGTGGCCGGGCAGGGCGGGGAAACCGCCGACGGCACGCTCTCGCCGCGCTTCGAGGTGCAGGTGGCGCAGGCCCTGGACAACCTGGCTCTCGCCTTGGCCTCGGCCGGTGCCGGCCTGGCCGACGTGGCCAAACTGACGGTGCTGGTGGTGGACCATGACCAGGACCGGTTGGGCATGCTGTCCGCGCAGATCGGCCAACGCTGGCCGCTGGGCCGGGCACCGACCTGCACCTTGATTCCCGTGCCGCGGTTGGCGTTGGACGGCATGCTGTTCGAGATCGAGGCGACCGCGTATTGCTGATCAGTCGCCCAGCCAGACGGCGCGCTCGACCGATACGCGGGTGATGCGCCCCCCGCTGGCCTGGTAGGTGACATCCAGCCCACGCGTCAGCAAAAGCGAGGTGTGCACCGGGATGCGGCAGACCATCCGCTCGGGGGTTGTCTGTCGGCAGTGGTCGTCTCCAAGGGCGCTGCGCTGCGGCGCGAGCGGCATGCCGTGCAGCGTCTTGTTCAGACCGGCTTCCAGCACCGGCGGACTCAGCAGGGTACCGGGCGCACTGTAGCCGGCCGCGAAGGACAGCAGGTTGACCGGGCTGATACAGCTGCAGCCCGCAGGAGAGAAGCCCAGCAATGCCACGCCGGTGATCACGGCAATCGCACCCGTGGTGCCTATGGCGATCTTTCCCATCTGCTGCTTCCTTGTTGGCATGGTGGGTCAAGCACGCGGATCTTCTCACGCCTGCCGCGGTCGATGGCCATGACGCGGTTGGCGCGGATATACGAAACATATATGCTGTGTATATCAATCATTCGGACGCCAGCCCATGGGCATCGTCAACATCGACGACGAACTGCACGACAACCTGCGCCGCGCCAGCGGCGTCTCCGGCCGCTCGATCAACGCCCAGGCCGGCTTCTGGATCAAGATCGGCATGCTGTGCGAGATGAACCCCGGCATGAGCTACCAGGAAATCGTCAGCCGCGAACTGCGTGCGGCCGGGGTTGCGCCCGGCGCGTTGCGGGTGGCCGAGGCATGATCAAGACGCTGGAAGAACAGGCCTTGATGCGCGCCTCCGGCCGTCTGCTGGCGCAGGTGTTCGAGGCGCTGGACCAGCTGCCGCTGGAGGGCATGAGCACGCTGCAGGTCAACGACTGGGTGGAGCGCTTCATCGTCGATCACCTGCAGGCGCGGCCGGCCAGCAAGGGCCAGTACGGCTTTGCCTACGTGCTCAACAGCTCGATCGACAGCGTGGTCTGCCACGGTGTGCCCTCGGCTGATGCGGTGCTGCGCAGCGGCAGCATCGTCAACCTGGACATCACCCTGGAGAAGGGCGGCTACATCGCCGATTCCAGCAAGACCTACCTGATCGGCGAGGTCGACTACGCCGCCAAACGGCTGGTACGGGTGACCCGCGAGGCGATGTGGAAAGGCATTGGCGTGGTGCGACCCGGCGCCACGCTGGGCGACATCGGCTTTGCGATCCAGCAGCACGCCAAGGCGCACGGCTACAGCGTGGTCAAGGAATTCTGCGGCCACGGCATCGGCCAGGAAATGCACGAAGAGCCGCAGGTGCTGCATTACGGCCGGCGCGGTGACGGGCTGGTGCTGGAGCCGGGCATGACCTTCACCATCGAGCCGATGATCAACCAGGGCCGCGCGGCCATTGACATGAGCGACGATGGCTGGACCGTGACCACGCGCGACGGGAAGCTGTCGGCGCAGGCCGAGCACACGGTGCTGGTGACCGCCGACGGGGTGGAGGTGCTGACCCTGCGCGCCGAGGAGCGTGGGCTGGTTGCGTGATGCGTGCTGTGCGTGGCCGGAAGGGCGCGGGTGCTTCGCAGCCGGGCAGAGCCCGGCTCTACGGGGCTCGGGTGTCTCGCAGCCGGGCAGAGCCCGGCTCTACGGGGTGCGTGTGGAGACCAGCTTGAGGAACGCCTCGTTCTGGTAGCGGCTCATGCGCAGCTGCTGGCCGGTATCCAGGGTCACCACGTGGTGGCCGTTGAACCACGGATGGATCGCCTTGACCCGGCGCACGTTGACGATGGCCGAGCGGTGCACGCGGGCGAAGTGGCGTGGATCCAGGCGCGCGGCGAGGCTGGCCATGGTGTCGCGCAGCGCGTGCACGCGGTCGGCCAGGTGGATTTCCACGTTGTTGCCGGCCGCCTTGATCCAGACAATGTCATCCACCGCCACCAGCACCACGTGCTCGTCCACGCGCACCGGGAGCCGCTGCAGGTAGTCGTCGCGCTGGCGCAGTGAATGCAGCGCCTGCAGGATCTGCGCCGACGCCTGCGCGCCCACCCCAGCCGCGGCCGACAGCCGGGCCTTGGCCCGCTGCAGCGTGGCGGCGAAACGCTCGCGGCTGAACGGTTTGACCAGGTAGTCCACCGCGTTGGCCTCGAACGCCTTCACTGCGTACTGCTCGTAGGCGGTCACGAAGACCGTGGCCGGCATGCGTTCGGCGCCGATGGTGGCCACCACGTCCATGCCGTTGATGGCGGGCATCTGGATGTCCAGGAACACCAGGTCCGGCGACTGGTTGCGGATGGCCGCCACCGCGGACACGCCGTCGCCGCACTCGCCGACGATCTCGATGTCGGCATCGTCGCGCAGCAGGCGCACGATGGCATGCCGGGCGATCGGTTCGTCGTCGACCACCAGCACGGTCAGGGTCATGCCGGCGCCACCCCGGGGGTGAACTCGGGTGAGTCGTCGGCGCTCTCCAGGACGCGGAATGGCACCCGGATGCGGCAGGCCACGCCTTCGGGCCAGAGCATGTCCAGCCGCACCTCGCCGGCATCGCCATACAGCTCCTTCAGGCGCAGCCGGGTGTTGGACATGCCGATGCCATGCCCGGCCGACACCGGCGGCTCGGTCGACAGCGTGCTGTTGCGGTTGCGCACCTCGATACACAATGCGTCGCCGTCGCGCCGCGCGTCGATTTCGATGGTGTCACTGCCCACGCGCTGGCCGATGCCGTGGCGCAACGCGTTCTCCACCAGCGGCTGCAGGATCAAGCTGGGCACGGCGCAGTCCAGCGTATCCGGGGCGATATAGGTGCGGGTGGTCAGGCGGTCCTTGAAGCGGATGCGCTGGATGCCCAGGTACAGCTCGATCAGGTCCAGTTCCTGGCGCAGGCTGATCTCCTGGCCGTCATAGTCTTCCAGGAACGCACGCAGCAGCTCGCTCAGGCGCAGCAGCATGTCTTCGGCCGACAGCGTGTCTTCGTCCAGCAGGGTGATGATCGCGTGCAGCGTGTTGAACAGGAAGTGCGGCTGCAGTTGGGCCTTCAGCGACAGCAGGCGCGACTGCGCCAGCTCGGTGGCCAGCTGGCTGGCTTCCAGTTCGCGCCGGGCTTTTTCAGCGTGGAAATGCAGGGCCTGCTGGATCGCAAACAGCGTCCAGTAGGTCAGCAGGCCAATGGCGAAGTGCTGCTCCAGGAAGTACCCCAGCTGCTCGGCAAACCCGCTGGGTTCGAACAGGGTGGAGACCAGTGCGCCCAGAATCATCGCGGCGAAGGTGACGCACAGGCTGGCCAGCACCTGCGCACCCAGCCCGTGGAAACGTCCGGTGCCGCGCATCGGGAAACGTTCGGCGAGACGGAACACCGTCGGCGCCAGCGCCGCCCAGGTGTACCACTGGATCAGCGACCAGCGGGCCAGGTCCCAGAAGGGCCAGTCGGTGCGGGGCATGCCCACGTTGATGGCGTTCTGCAGGGCGAACACCAGGGCCACCATCGTCCACAGGGCGATGTAGCGGGAGAGGCGGATCTGGGTACTGCCAAGGCGGATGAGCATCGTCGGTCCTGCGCCGCGCGTGTGCGGCAGGCTCATCTTAGGCGTGGGGGCAGGGGGCGGGAAGCGCCATGGCGGCCCATTACGATTGGCCCGCGCGTGGCGACGATTGGTCCCGGATCGGTTGGCGGCGGCCGGTGGGAAGCGCCTGATGCGGGTGTCCTTCACCGCCACGGAGATGCCGCCATGAACCTGATCCGCACCGTCCTGATCTGCCCGCTGCTGGCTGTTTCACTCTGCGCCGCCGCCCACGCTGGCGAGGCACGTTACCTGGGCCTGCTCAACCGCGCGCATGACAGCGTGGTGGCGCTGGAGGTGGCGCCGGCCGGCAGCGATGCGTTCGTCGCGCGCCCGATCGAGGTGCTGGCCGGTGGTGGTGGCAGCAGCATGGTGCGGCTGGGCGACCAGGGCTGCCGCTTCGACCTGCGCATGACCTTCGGCAACGGCCGCCGCGCGGTGTATCACGCGGTGGATGTCTGCCGTGGCGATACGCTGGCCATCCACCCGTTGCCGCGGTCGCGTCCGCAGACCGAGGTGGCCGGGCGCTGACATTCCTCCGGCAAGCGTACCCCTGGGCTATCATCACGCCAGCGCCATCGGGGATGGCCGCGCGCACTACGCTCGGGGGAGCAGGTATGGAAGAAATCCTGGGGCGGCTGCTGCTGATCGCATTCCTGCTGATCATCGCCAGCCTGCCGTTCAATGTGGTGATGCTGCTGTGGCTGCGCCGGGATCACCCCGATGTGTTCACCGCGCTCGGGCAGCCGCACACCTTCGGTCTGGGCCGGCACCATCACGGCAATGCGGACTATGCGCGTTTCCTGTTCCTGCGCCGCCACCGGCAACTGGGCGATGCGCGCATTTCGCGGATGGCCGATATCCAGCTTGGCCTGTTGGGCATCGGCGCGGGCGCCATGCTGCTGATGACGGTGCTGATCCTGATGTGGCGCCCGTAGCGCCACGCCTCGACCCGGCACGCGGCCACGCACGCAGTTACTGCAGTCCTTCGGCGGCCAGTGCCTGCTGCACCGCTGGCCGCGCACGCACGCGGGCATACCACCGCTGCAGGTGCTGCAAGCGGTCGAAATGGATGTCGGCCTTGTAGTACGAGGTGAGCCACGCCGCCTGTCCCCAGCCGATCAAGGCGAACAGGTAGGCATCGGCCACGCTGAAATGATCCCCCATGAGGTAGTCGCGGTCGGCCAGCTGCTGGTCGATCCAGGCGACGCGCTGTTCGAGTTTCGGGCGTGCCGTGTCCACGTACTTGCCGGCGGCCACCGCGTACAGCAGTGGAATGAAGCCCTTGTGGATCTCGGTACCAAGGAAGCCGAGCCATTCCTGCAGCCGGTAGCGATCAAGGCTGCCCGTGGCGGGGGCCAGGCCGCGTTCGGGTTTCTGGTCGGCCAGGTACTGCAGGATCGCAGCGCCTTCGCGCAGCACGCTGCCGTCGTCCAGGGCCATCGCCGGCACATAGCCCAGCGGGTTGACCTGCAGGTAGTCCTCGCCGTGTTCGGTGCGATGGTTACGGTGGTCGACCTTGACCAGGGTGGCATCTAGGCCGAGTTCGTTGAGCACGATGTGCGGGGCGAGCGAGCAGGCGGCAGGCAGGTAGTAGAGCTTCATCGCGGGATCCAGGTGCAGGGCGGGGGCCTCGATGGGAGGCGTCCCGGCGCATTCTAGGGGCGCGGTATAAAAACGGAAGAAGGCACTATTTCGTGGTGTAGGTACATAATGTATACCTGTTGACGCACGCGAGACCCCACCATGAAAGACAACGTATCGGGCTGCTCGGTGGAAGAGGCGATGCGCCTGCTGGGCGGACGCTGGCGCTTGCTGATCGCGTCCTATCTGCTCGACGGTGCCAAGCGCTTCAACGACCTGCGCCGCGACATGCCGGCGATTTCCCAGCGCATGCTCACCCTGGACCTGCGCGCGTTGGAAGAGGCCGGGCTGATCAGCCGCACCGTGTATCCCACCGTGCCGGTGAAGGTGGAGTACGCCCTCACCGACGACGGCCGACGGCTGCAGCCGGTGGTGGAGGTGATGAAGGACTTCGGGTTGTGGGTGAAGGCGCAGGGCCCGACAGGGGCATAACACGGAAAGGGCATTGGTAATGACTGTGGCTGGAAGCGCAGTACTCGAAGCAGCTTGCCGCCTGGTAGCTGCGTTCATGGAGGCCCTGAGCCAGCGAGAGCTGGTTACGCTTGGACGAAAGTCCAACGCAACTGAGATCTGGCGGATAGACGGGCAGGATGTGGTTCCGGCAATGGAGGTTGCAGGTGCGGTACGAATTGTGGATTGAGCCAGACCAAGAACAGACGTTTTGCATGTCCGGCCCCCACGGAGACAGTGCACGTGCATTGCTGCGCGTCAACGCCAAACGGGTATGGACGGTCAACGCACAAAGTCATTTCGAGGCGATGACGAAGTATCACCAATACATGGGCTGGGGGCCCTATGTTTCGGCTTTCCCCGACGTTGATAATGTGCCCTTCGGCACCTTGAATGGTGAAGAACCGGCGTAGTGTGCTCGTACGAGCGGCAAGCATGCGCCCATACGCGGTCAGGGAATCGTCCTGCTATTCCACGGCCGCGCGGAACTGGAGGACCTTGTCGATGGTGAAGCCGGGCAGCATGGCGCGCAGTTCGTCGAGCATGCCGATGCGTGATGCCTCCGCGCTGTCTGCCGGCAATCCGGCATCCAGCGCGCGCAGGTAAGTACCCAGACCGGCCGCCTGCAACGCCGTTTCGCAGTACGAGGCGGCCGCCGTGGCGATTTCTGTTGCGCTGGCGGTGCTGCGGAAGTGCTGCCGGGCGTAGCCGAAGTGGCAGTCGAACAAGGCGGTCAGCGCCGGGTCCTGCGTTGGCGGGGGCGCCGGGGTCTGCGCCAGCGCCGGTGCACCGAGGGCCAACGTGACAAGCAGGGCGGCACGGATGCGACGGGGCATGGCGATCTCGGTCGGGTGGGTCAGTGACAGCACGGTCAGCGCGGGCGCAGCGTCTGGACCGGGGCGACCGGTTCCAGCAGCGCCGCGACCCAGTCGATGAACACGCGCAGCTTGGCACTGACGTGGCGGTTCGGCGGAAACGCAACATACAGTGGCATGGGCGCCACCTGCCAGTCCGGCAGCACGCGCACCAGCGCGCCGTTGGCCACGTGCGCGGCGGCCATGTAATCCGGCAACCACAGCACGCCCAACCCGGCCACGCCCGCAGCCAGGTAGGCGTTGCCATCATCGACCGCCAGCAGATACCGTCCGTGCACCTGGCGCTGCTGGTCGTCGCGGCGCAGGGCATAGGGCAACACCGTGCCGGTGCGCGCGCGCAGGTAGCCGACGATGTGGTGGGGGCTGCTTTCCAGGTCGTGCGGGTCCACCGGTGTGCCGGCCTGCGCCAGGTAGGCCGGCGCGGCGTACAGGCCGGCCTGCAGGTCACCGATGCGACGGGCCACCAGCGACGGCGTGGTGATCTCGCCGCCGCGGATCACCGCGTCCACGCGCTCGTCGATCAGGTCGACATTGCGGTCGCTGACACCCAGGTGCAGCTGGATCTCCGGGTAACGCGCATGGAAGCTGGGCAACGCCGGCACCAGGATCAGGCGCGCCAAAGGCGCCGGCACATCCACGCGCAGGCGCCCGCGCGGCGTGGCGGCGGCGCCGGAGAGGCTGGTCTCGGCATCGTCGATGTCGGCCAGCAGGCGCACCACGCGCTCGTAGTAGGCCGCGCCGTCGGCGCTGAGGTTGACCTGCCGCGTCGTGCGATTGAGCAGGCGCACACGCAGCCGTGCCTCCAGCTGTTGCACCAGCTGGGTAACCGTGGTCCTGCTCAGGTGCAGGCTCTGCGCGGCCTTGGTGAAGCTGCCGGTTTCCACCACCCGGGCGAAGGCCTGCATTGCGTCGAACCGGTCCATGCGGGGCATCCGGGAGGAATTGTTTGGATTCTACAAACAGTGATGGCCGGTGTGGGGCGTTTATCCGCGGGCCGTGTCGGCCTACCGTGGCGGCAGTGCACTGGATCGGCCTGATGGCCTTTGGAGAAAACGATGGCAACCCGTGACGTGGTATTCCCGCCGGGCCGGCAGGCCCTGTACGAACGCAACCGCTATTCGCCAGCGGTACGCGCCAATGGCTTCCTGTTCGTGTCCGGACAGGTCGGCAGCCGCGAGGACGGCTCGCCCGAACCGGTGCTCGAGGACCAGGTGCGACGCGCGTTCGAGAACCTCAATGCCGTGCTCGGCGCGGCCGGCTGCACGTTCGACGATGTGGTCGACGTGACCGTGTTCCTGGTCGATCCCGAGGCGATCTTCGACCGCGTCTGGGCGATCGTGCCCGAGTATTGGGGCCAGGCGCCGTATCCGACCCTGACCGGCATCGGGGTGACCTGGTTGTATGGGTTCGACGTGGAAATCAAGGTGATCGCCAAGCTGCCCGATGCGTCGGCGCGTTGAAGGACAGGCGCCCGCTAGGCGGCTGTGCTGTCCTGGCATGGCTGAGGGACGGCCGGGGCCCGCAGGCCCAGCCTGTCGCAGATGACCGGCCAGCGCCTGGCCAGCAACAGCATGACCACCCAGGTCACGCCGGGCAGCGCCGGGATGAAGGCCAAAAACACCGGCACCACGACATCGGCATGCAGCGCGCTCACCCAGCGGCCGGCGGGTGAGCCCATCTCGAGCAGTTGCGGGCCGATGAACGTGGCCAGCACCTCTGCCGGCAGCACCACCAGCGCCACGCAGGCGGCGAAGGCGCCGTAGACCAGCGCCGCAACGGTCAGGGTGAACCTGCCGGCGCAGGGAAGGCGACGCCAGGGCAGGCAGGCGCGCAGGGCCGGCGCCCACACCGGCACTGACATCCAGAGCAGCACCAGACCATGGGTGGTTGTGTCGGCAGAGATCATGGTGCGGGCTGCGCATCGGGTGATGGCGCCATCAGCCGCGCCCAGCGTGCGCCGAGAAAGCGTGCGGCCCATCCGGTGAACACCAGCAAGGGCAGGCCGTACACGAGGGCTGCAAGCAGCGTCGCGGCGATCCCGGGGTGTGACGCCAACTGTTCCAGCCCGGCGGACAAGGGCGGTACCGCGAGGATCAGAAGGCGCAGGGCTACCAGCAACGCCAGGTACGCCGCATAAGCCAGGCACCCGGCGCAGGCACTGAACAGCAGCGGACGCGGAAGCCGGCGACGACCGCCGAACGCCCGCATCGCGGGCCACCAGAACGGCGCGGAGGCCCACACCAGATACCCCGCCGCCACGCCCCCCATCCAGGCCAGCAGTTCAAGGCCGAAGGTCTCCACGACTTGCATCATGCCGGCACGCTCCTTGCTGTCTTCGTTCCGGCAGCGATCGATGCCGGCGCGATTGCACAGTAGCGGCAAGCCGTGCGCCGCCGCAACGGCGTCCGCAGCCCGCGTGGAACAGCCGGCCCGTCGCCGTCGCGCATCGTCTTCACGCGGCTGCGCCAGCCGTCTGCCGATAGTGTGGGGGTCATTCTGCTTCCGCGCGCGTATCTACATGCCCCTGATTCCCGAGCGCGTCCGGCGCTGGCCCCGGCCATGGCGCGTGGCGTTGCTCTCGCTGTTGGCGCTGTATGCGCTGTACCTGATCGCCGGCAACGTGTTCCTCAATACGCCGCTGTTCGACGCGGTCACCAACCGCAAACCTGAGAAGTTCAGCATGCAGACCGGGCCGGCGCTGACCCTGCTGCCCGGCCATGCCGTGGTCTGGAACCTGCGCATGCGCGGCCAGGCCGGGCACACGGTGTACATTTTCCGCGCCGACCGCGCGGGCGCCTGGATCGACCTGCCGGCGCTGTTCCGCCGTGAAGTGCGCATACCGCGGATCGAGGCCACGGGCGTGGAGGCCGAGGTCGAGCGCGTGGACAAGGGCATTCCGCCACCGCCGCGCAGTGACCGCGGCTGGACGCTGCGCTTCGATGCGATCCACAGCGACAGCATCCGCAGCGGCCGTTTCGGCACGTTGTTCATTGCCGGGCAGGGGCACGGCACCGTCGGGTTCCTCAAGCAGTTGAAGGGCGGGCCGTCTGAATTGTTCGACTCCACGGCCGGGTTCGAGAAGGCCGAGGTGACCGTGGGCGGGGTGCGGGTGCTCGATGACGCCCACATTGCGGCGCGGTTCCACTTCCCGCGCCACTACCGTGACCAGGCGCCTGGCCTGCGCAAGCTGGACATCACCTGGGCACAGCTTGAGGTGGATGCGCGCAGCCGCGCCGTGGAAATCGACACGGGTGGACCGCACGTCAGCGTCGGCAGCGCCCCGTCGAACGCCCGTCTTACCGGCGATGTGGTGCTGGACCGGGGGGCGCTGCAACCCGGTAGCCGGGTGGTGTGGCGGGTGCCGGTGCATGCCGGGGTGAACGCCGATGATCGCGGGCTGCTGGCGCTGCAGCTGGATGTGGCGCAGGACATGCGCGTGCAGGCACGGTTGCCCCGCGACCCGGAAACCGGCAGCGAACTGCATGCCGACCTGCGCTTCACCGGCCGTAACATCCCGTTCCGCGCACCGGCCGAACTGCTGCCGCGGCTGAACGGGCAGGTGCAGGGGGCATGGAAGTTCGAGTCGTTGAACTGGATCGCCGATCTGTTCGTGCGCAAGCCGTGGTTCCACCTCGATGGCGGCGGCCTGCTGGAGGGCGACCTGAAGATTGCCGACGGCCAGCTGGCCGCGGGCAGTACGCTGGACATTCCGCAGGTGGCGGCCGTGGCCGAGGTGGCCGGGGTGCGGCTGCTCGGGCAGGCCAATGCGCACGGCAGCATCGTCGCCGGCGAACCGGCGCAGGCGCAGTTGGACGTCAAGATCCCGGCGTTCCGCGCCGCACCGACCGGCTCCCCCAAGGCGTTGCTGTTCGACGGCCACGCCATGGCGCTGACCCTGCGCGGCGACGCCCGCCTGCAGCAGTTGCGTGACGGCATGCGCGCGCGCCTGCGCTTCAACGACGCGCGCGTGCCCGACCTCACCGCGTACAACCGCTACCTGGGCGGCGGCACCGGCAATGTGCGCCTGCTGGGCGGTACCGGCCTGCTCAGTGGGGACGTCGAAATGGATTCGGCCGGTCGCGTGGGCACCGGCCGGGCCGACCTGCGCGGGCGCGGCGCACAACTACAGGTAGCCGGTATCGCGCTGCGCGGCGATGCGCAGCTGCAGGCACGGGTAAAGCGTGCCGACTTCGATGCCAAGCAGTTCGACCTGGGCGGCACCACGGTGGCGCTGCGCAACATCCAGGTCGGCGACGGCGCTGGACAGAACAACTGGTGGGGCACGGTGTCGCTGCGCCAGGGCCATATCGATGCAGCCGCACCGTTTGAAGTTACCGCCCAGGCCGATCTGCGCCTGCGCGATGCGGGGCCGCTGCTGGGGGTGTTCGCCGAGCGCAGCGCGTACCCGCGCTGGGTGCTGGGCATGCTCGATTCCGGTGAGGTACAGGCCAGCGGGCAGCTGCGCTGGCGCAGTGGCGAAATGTGGGTGGATGACCTGCAGGCCGAAAACGAGCGACTGTCATTGCGCGCGCGGCTGGACCTGGCCCAGGCGCGGCGCCGCGGCAACCTGTACCTGCGCTGGGGCGTTCTGGGCGCGGGCATCGAACTGGACGGCCAGGAACGCAAGTGGCACCTGGCCGGCGCACGCGAGTGGTACGACCAGCAGCCACGCGTGCTGCCAGCCCCCAAAGCTGCGCCGTAGCGCCACCCCATGCGTGGCTGCGGTATCCGCGCGCGCATACTCAGGCATCGGCGCACCGGTTCGGTGGCCACGTCGGACTCGGGCGCACCTCGTCGCCGGTCCCTGCGGCACCGCATATCGTCTCTCGCTTGCCCGATGGGGAAGGCGCCGCGGGCGCCGTTTCCTCACCCGCCAACTGGCGCGCCAGGTCGACATGGGTGATGTGCCCCTGCAGGAACAACAGCCCGCTGTACAAGTTCATGATCGACGCTCCACTTGAATAGCGTTGACCATAGGTGCAGGATGCGGATCGAAAAAGCGACATTTCCGCAAGCTGGTCTTGAACAGGATTCAAGTCGACATGTCCCGCATGCCCCTGCAGTCCCTGCAGAATTTCGTGACCGCCGCGCGCCTGGGCAACCTCACCCGGGCGGCGGAGTCGTTGAACCTGACGGTCAGCGCGCTCAGCCACCAGATGCGCCAGCTGGAGCAGCGGCTGGGCTACCCGCTGCTGTTGCGGCAACCGCGCGGGGTGGGGGTGACGCCGGAGGGCCAGCGCCTGCTTGAGCAGGTCGGGCCGCACCTGGATGCGATCCAGCAGGTCTTCCAGCCGTTCGGTGCACGCCACGACCGCGTGCTCACGGTCAGCGCGCTGCCTTCGATGGCCTCCAACTGGCTGGTGCCGCGGCTGGGCTCGTTCGTGGCCGCGCACCCGGAGATCGAGTTCAACCTGGAATCCAGCGAACGCCTGACGGACTTCGAACGTAACGTGCAGTGCGATGCCGCGCTGCGCGTGGGTGCCGGGCAGTGGGTGGGTGTGCACGCCGAGCCGTTGTTCGATGAGTGGTTGATGCCGATGGCCAGCCCCGCGCTGGTGGATCGCATGGGCGGCGTGGATGCGCGCCCGCTCTCGGAATGGCCGCTGTTGGGGGATCCCGATGGCGAATGGCAGCGCTGGTTTGCACAGATCGGCCAGGACCCGCCGCGCCGCTACGTGGCCATGCTCAACGATTCGGAGTCACACCATCGCGCCGCCCTGGACGGCTTCGGGGTAGCGCTGGGGCGGGTGACGCGGGCGCGGCTGCTGCTCGACTCGGGCCAGTTGATTGCCTTGTCGCCGCACCGTTTGAAGACGCGCTGGTCGCATTGGCTGGTGTATCCGCCGCGATCGGTCCGCCACCAGGGCTTTCTGGACTTCCGCCAATGGCTGCATGCGCAGGCGCAGGAACATGCAGAGCACATGCGCCAGCCCGGATGACCGGCGGATGACGTAGCTCAGAACGCGGTGGGCGCGACCGAGATTTCACCGTTGGCGCTGAGCGCCAGGCGGTACTTCAACGGCTTGCCGAGCTCGGCGATGATCTCGGTCTCTCGCCGTGCACTTTCCGCGCCGAACCGGCACAGCGCCTTGCCTTGCGGATTGGGGCCGGTGCCGAGAATGTACCTGCCCGGCGCCACATGGAAGGTGACCTTCTCGGCGTTGTCGATGGTGGAAACCTTGCGGCCGTCCAGGTATACCGCCGTCATGCAGCCGCTTCCCATGAAGCCTGCGTCACGCGCGACGATCAGTACCACTTTGTCCTGGCCTGGCTGCATGAGCTCGGGTGCGAAGATCCGCTCCGGTGGCGTCGAGCGTGCCGTGCTGGTGTTGATGGGCGTGGTAGCGCACGCAGAAACGGCGATGGTGATGCCGACCGCAAGGAAAATCTTCTTCATCATTCCCCCCCGAAGCAGTGGTGTGTCGTTGCCGATTCTATCGCTGGTGGGTCAGCCCCTGTCCACAGGCGTGGCGATGTCCTGATAGACCACCTCGCTGCCCAGCACCTTCAGGCCCGCCGGGCCGCTGCTCAACAGCCGCTGTTCGCCGATGGCCTGTTGCCATTGCAGCTGGAATCCGTCGGTGCCCGGCAGCTGCACGGCCAGGGTATGCAGGTGGCGGCGGGCCTGCGGGCCTTCGCTGTCGAAGCGGCCAAGCAGAACGCCGTGCTGGTGCACGATCAGGCGATAGCTGTTCATACGGGCACCGCCGTGACAATGGGCGCGGCGGCAACCGGCGTTGGCGGCGGCAGTGCATCCAGCCAGGCCGCGAAGAGGTCGCGTGCGGCGGCCGCCAAGGGCGCGGCGTAGCGGTGGGCCTGTTCGCGCAGCGCGCGGGGATCAATACCGGCGCGCTGCAGTTCGTCGGCATGGCCGATCAGCCAGGTGTCGATGCGGGTAGCATCGACCTCGGGATGGCACTGCAGGGCCAGCAGGTGGTGGCCGATGGCGAACGCCTGCTGCGCGCAGGCCGGCGTGGCGGCCAGGCGCAGCGCACCGTCGGGCAGGGTGAAGCTCTCGCCATGCCAGTGCAGGACCGGGATGCCCACCAGTGCCCGCAGCGGCGAGGCCAGGCCGGCATCGGTCAGCGACAACGGCGCGAAGCCGATTTCCTTTGCGCCCATCGGCGTCACGCTGGCGCCGAGTGCGCGTGCCACCAGCTGCGCGCCCAGGCAGATGCCCAGCGTCGGGCGGTGCGCGGCCAGGCGTGAGCGCAGCAGGGCATGCAGGACGCGCAGATGCGGGTAGCCCTGCACATCATTGGCGCTGATTGGCCCGCCCAGCACGATCAGCAGGTCGGCGGTCTCGGCGTCGTCGAGGCGGTCGATGCCGCCCTGCAGTGTCTGCAGCTGCCAACCGCGTGCGGCCAACAACGGGGCGAGTATTCCCGTGTCTTCAAACGCGACGTGCTGGATCGCCACCGCCTTCATGGGGTGCCCTCGGCGGCGGTGGTGGGCCAGTAGAAACTGTCCGGGGTGGCGCGCGCGCCGAAGATGGCCTGGCCGACCCGCACCACGGTGGCGCCTTCTTCGATGGCCAGGTCGAAGTCGCCGGACATGCCCATCGACAGGTCGTCCAGGACGATCCCCGCCGGCAGGCCGGGCTGCAGGCGGTCGCGCAGTTCGCGCAGGCGCACGAAGCACGGGCGGACCTGGTCGGGATCGGGCGAGAACACCGCCAGCGTCATCAGTCCGCGCACGCGCAGCTGGGGAAACGCCGGCAACTGCTGCACGAAGTCGGCAACCGCGATCGGGTCCAGGCCGTACTTGCTGGCCTCACCGGACGTGTTGACCTGCACGAACACGTCCAGCGTGCGCTGCTCCAGCGCCAAGCGTCGGTCCAGCGCTTCGGCCACGCGGAGGCTGTCCAGCGCCTGGAACTCACTGGCGAAGCGCGCCACGTCGCGGGCCTTGTTGGTCTGCAGGTGGCCGATCACCGACCAGCGGATGGGCAGGTCGGCCATGCCGTCGGCCTTGGCCTGCGCCTCCTGCACCTTGTTTTCCCCCAGTTCGTGGCAGCCCGCCGCCCAGGCCAGGCGCAGCCGCGCCTGGTCGACGGTCTTGCTGACCGGCAGCAGGCGCACGCTGGCCGGATCGCGGCCGGCACGTTCGCAGGCGCGCGCGATGCGCTGGCGCACCACCGCCAGGTTGTGGGCGATGGCGTCGACGGTGGTGGCCTGTGGCCAGTCGGGGCGTGCGATGGGCATGGGGGAGCTCCTGAAGCGAGGGCGGCTGCACGGGCGGTCCGGCACGTGCAACACTGTCCCGGGACGATTCACATATTGGCATAGGACAAAATGAAAATCACCGGCCAGACCGCCAGCGCCGTGTTCGACAGCATCCGCCAGCAGATCCTCAGTGGCGCTTTGGAACCGGGGCAGCTGCTGCCACCGGTCCGCGACCTGGCCCTGCAGCTGCAGATCAACCGCAATACCGTTGCGGCCGCCTACAAGCGGCTGGATGCGGCCGGGCTGGCGCAGACGCAGGGCCGGCGTGGCACGGTGGTGACCGCGCCCCCGGCCGTGGGCGCCCAGGAGGGCAGTGCGGCGGGCTCGGCCCTGCACGACCTGTCCAGCGGCAACCCGGACCCGCAGTGGCTGCCGGACCTGCGCGGGCTGCTGCCGGAACGGGCGCCGCGACTGTACGGCACCCCCACCATCGACCCGCAGCTGGAGCGGTTGGCACGAGCGCAGCTGGACCCGGATTGCCCGCCCGGGTACGCACTGGAACTCAGCCATGGCGCGGTCGATGCGATCGAGCGGGTGCTGGGCAGCTGGCTGGTGCCCGGCGACCGCGTGGCGGTGGAGAATCCGTGTTTTCTCGGCAGCCTCAACACCCTGCGCGCGGGCGGGCACGCCACGCTGGCGGTGGCCATCGATGAACACGGCATGGTGCCGGCGGCGCTGGCGGCAGCGCTGGAGGCCGGCGCACGCGCGGTGCTGCTGACCCCGCGTGCGCACAACCCGACCGGTGCCAGCCTCAGCCAGCGCCGCGCGCGCGAACTGCGCCAGGTGCTGGACCGGCATCCGCAGGTGCTGGTGCTGGTGGACGATCATTTCGCAGTGTTGTCGCAGCAGCCGTACCACTCGGTGATCGCCCCGCGCACGCGGCGCTGGGTGCTGGTGCGCTCGTTGTCCAAGGCGCTCGGGCCGGACCTGCGCCTGGCGGTGCTGGGCTGCGATGCCGACACCGCCGCCCGCCTGCGCCTGCGTATGGCCCCCGGCACCGGCTGGGTCAGCCACCTGCTGCAGGATGCGGCGGCCGCGGCGCTGGGCTCGGCGCGGGTGATGGCGCGTGTTGCCAAAGCCGGGCGCGACTACGCGCAGCGGTGCCAGGTGTTGCAGCAGGCGCTGGGCGAGCAGGGCATCCACACCCCGGCGGTGATGGATGGGCTGAACCTGTGGGTGCCGCTGGCCGCCGACAGCCAGCCGCTGGTGCTGGCGATGGCGCAGCGCGGGTGGCAACTGCGCGGCGGCGAGGTGTTTGCCGTGCAGCCCGGCGTGCACGGCCTGCGCATCACCACGGCCATGCTGACGGCCGGCGATGCGCGGCGCGTTGCACTTGACCTGCGCCAGGCGCTGGAGGATCAGGGCGCGCTGGGGGTACTCGGGCGCACGTAGTGCGACTGGCCGTTGTCGCCGACGAAGATCAATTCCGGTTTGCCCTGCCAAGAGGTGAGCATCGCACCGGTGCTGTTCTGGTGCTTGATCACCAGGGTGGCGCCGCGATCCGGGTTGGCGGTGACCTTGAACACTTCGGTGGTGCCACTGGCATCGTCCAGGGTGAGCATGGCTTCATCACCGACATCGGCCGTGCCGTAGCCGCCCCGTTCGGAACCGTCGGCGCCGAGCAGGATCAGCCCGGACAGCGGTGATGCGCGCGGCCCCTGCGAGATGCCCTTGCTGAGCGGGTCCGGCACCGGTGCGCCCAGGATCACCCGGGCCTGGCCATTGCTGTCCTGGATGACCAGCCCGCGTGCGGTGATCACCCGGTCGTGCGATTGGCTCTGGTGCAGGCGCAGGCCGGTCCAGGCGGAGACGACAAGGGCGAGGCTGGAGACAACCAGCGTGGTGACGGTGAGTGCGCGGGACAATGGCGGCTCCAGATCCTTGGAAGCTCGCGACCATACCGCAATGGTTGATTGCGACACCAGTCGGGAAAGTCTGTATTTGCAGCGATCGTGAAGCTGGTCACGTGTTGCCGCGCGGCATCAATGGAAATCCCGACTGTGCGTGCGCACGCCTTCGATCAGGGAATCGATGTTGTACATCTGCCGCACGATCAGGTGCTGCACGCCGTCCACGCGCTCCAGGCGGCCGTCGATCTGCATCATCCGTGCTTCCACCAACACCCGGTGCTGGCGGTCGGCGGTCTTGCGCCAGACCACCGCGTTGACCATGCCGCATTCGTCTTCCAGGGTCAGGAAGGTGACTCCGCTGGCGGTCTGCGGGCGTTGGCGCATGCGCACCAGCCCGGCAAACCGCACGGTGCGCCCATGCGGCAGGGCGGCCAGTTCGTCCGAGCGCTGGCAGCGGCGCTGGCGCAGCTGCGCGCGGATGAAGGCCACCATGTGCCGGCCCAGGGTGGTGCCGGTGCTGTTGTAGTCGGCCTGCATGTCCTCCAACGCACTGGGCGGCGGCAACGGCACGCTGGCTTCCACGGTGGCCCGCGCGGTGTCGAACAGCGGCAACGGCTTTTCCACGCCCGACACTTCCCAGCGCGCACGATGGCGATGGCCGCTCAACCCCTTCAACGCCCCCGCATCGGCGAGCAGGCCCTGGTGGCGGCGATCCAGCCGCGCGCGCTGGCTGAGGTCGGCCACGCTGTCGAATGGCTGCCGCGCGCGTGCCTGTACCAGCGCGGTGGCGACATCTTCGCTGAAGCCGTCGATCAGGCGCAGGCCCAGGCGGATGCCGAAAGGACGGTCGGGCGCGGTGGGCGGCAGCAGCGTGCAGTCCCAGTCGCTGTGGCGCACATCCACCGGCAGTACCGGCACGCCATGGCGGCGCGCGTCCTGCAGGATCTGGTCGGGGGTGTAGAACCCCAGCGGCTGGCTGTTGATCAGGCTGGCGGCGAACGCCGACGGGTGGTGGCACTTGAGCCAGCAGCTGACATAGGTGATCAGCGCGAAACTGGCCGCGTGGCTTTCCGGGAAGCCATAACTGCCGAAGCCCTTGATCTGCTCGAACAGGCGTTCGCCGTATTCGCGGCTGTGGCCGCGGGCGGCCATGCCGGTGAGCAGGCGGTCGCGGTGGGGCTCCAGCCCGCCATGCCGTTTCCAGGCCGCCATCGAGCGGCGCAGCGCGTCGGCCTCGCCTGCGGTAAAGCCGGCCGCGGCCACCGCCAGCTGCATCACCTGTTCCTGGAACAGCGGCACGCCCAGGGTGCGCTTGAAGACCTTCTCCAGCGCCGGCGGGTAGTCGATTTCCTCGATGCCTTCTTCCTTGAGCTTCCTGCGGCGGTTGAGATACGGATGCACCATGTCGCCCTGGATGGGACCGGGGCGCACGATCGCCACTTCGATCACCAGGTCGTAGAAGCAGCGGGGCTGCATGCGCGGCAGCATCGCCATCTGCGCGCGGGACTCGATCTGGAACACGCCCAGGGTGTCGGCGCGGCAGATCATGTCGTAGGTGGGCTCATCGCCCTGCGGAATCTTCGCCATGGTCATCGTCGGTCCGCCATGCGCTTCCAGCATCGCCAGGCATTTGCGCACGGCGGTGAGCATGCCCAGCGCCAGGCAGTCGACCTTCATCAGCCCGGTGGCGTCCAGGTCGTCCTTGTCCCACTGAATGACAGTGCGGTCGGCCATGGCCGCGTTCTCCACCGGCACCATCGTGGACAGGGGGTGTTCGGAGATCACGAAACCGCCCGGGTGCTGGGACAGGTGGCGCGGGAAGTCGACCAGTTCGCTGGTGAGCGCCACTACCCGCCGCATCAGCGGCGTGTCCGGGTCGAAACCGCGCTCGCGCAGCGCCTCGGGCAGCGGTTCGTGGCTGCTCCAGCGGTCCAGGCAGGCGGCCAGTTCGTTGACCTGGTCCGGTGGCAGGCCGAGCACGCGGGCCACGTCGCGCACCGCACTGCGGCCGCGGTAGCTGATCGCCACGGCGGTGAGCGCGGCGCGTTCGCGGCCGTAGCGGTTGAAGACGTATTGCAGTACTTCCTCGCGGCGCTCGTGTTCGAAATCGATGTCGATGTCCGGTGGTTCGTCGCGTTCGGCGGAGATGAAACGCTCGAACAGCAGTTCCATTTCGCTGGGGTCGATCTCGGTCACGCCCAGCACGTAGCACACCGACGAATTGGCGGCCGAGCCGCGCCCCTGGCACAGGATCTGCTGGCTGCGCGCGAAGCGCACGATGTCGTGCACGGTCAGGAAGTAGGACTCGTACTGTTTCGTGTGGATCAGGTCGAGTTCGTGTTCGATCTGCGTGCGTTGTTTTGCCGTAGCGCCTTCTTTCCACCGCCATTGCATGCCGTCCTCCACCAGCGTGCGCAGCCAGCTGGCCGGGTCGTGTCCGGCCGGGATCAGTTCGCGCGGGTAGGTGTACTGCAGTTGTTTGAGGTCGAAGTGGCAGCGTTCGGCGATGCGCACGGTTTCGGCCAGCAGCGCGGGCGGGTACAGCGCGGCCAGCGCCTGGCGGGTGCGGATATGCCGCTCGCCGTTGGCAAACAGCCGCCAGCCGGCGTCGGCGATGGTGCAGTGGTGGCGGATCGCGGTGAGGGTGTCCTGCAGGGCGCGGCGGCGGCGCACGTGCATGTGCACATCGCCGCTGGCCACCAAGGGGATGGCGTGTTCGCGGCCGAAGTGGTGCAGCGCGGCCAGGCGCTGCCTGTCATCGGCCTCCCGGTGCAGTTCCACCGCCAGCCACAGCCGCTGCGCGAAGCGCGCCTGCAGCCAGGCGGCGTCATCGGCGTTGGGTGCGCGGTCCAGCCACAGGCACAGCAGGCTGTCAGGCAGCGTATCCAGATCCTCGCGCAGGCAGCGGTACTCGCCCTTGGGTGCGCGCCGGCGGCAGGTGGTGATCAGCTGGCACAGGCCGGCATAAGCGGCCAGGTCGGTGCACAGCAGCACCAGCCTGGGGCCGTCTTCCAGCTGGAACTCCGCGCCGGTGATCAACGCCAGGTCATGCTTTTTCGCTGCCTGCCAGGCCCGCACGATGCCGGCCAGCGAGCATTCGTCGGTGATCGCCAGTGCGCGGTAGCCCTGGCCCTTGGCGCGTGCGAACAGTTCCTCGGCGATCGACGCGCCGCGCTGGAAGCTGAAGGCCGACAGGCAATGCAGTTCGGCGTAGTCGGGCAGGGCGGCGCTCATGAAAACCAGCCGTGCAGCATCCATGGCCCGCCGCGCCCATCGGCGCTGGTATAGGCCCAGCCGCGCTGGCCCTGGCCGGTTTCGATGACGTAGTAGTCGCGGCGGATATCGCCTTCATCCCACCAGCCCGATTCGATCCGCTCCGGCCCGGACACGATGCGCAGGTGCGGGTCGAGCAGCGGCTGCGGGCGTGGCAGCAACCAGCCCGGTCGCACGGGCAGGACGGGCGGTGGGCCTTTGGGCGCACCGTGGGCATCGCCGCTGGCACGTTCGGGGCGGTGTTCGGCACGCAGCCCCAGGCCCTGCACGGCGTCATCGCCCAGCCGGGCACGCAGCCGCTCGCGCACCTGTTCCCAGGGCATCGCCTGTTGCGGGCGGGGATCGAACAGGTCGCGTGCGGCCGGTACGAACGGCGGCAGGTGCTCGGCCTGCAGGCGCAGGCCACGGCTGCCGGCGGGCAGGTGCAGGTGGTCGACGCGGTTGCGCGCCAGTTCGAACAGCATGGCTGCATCGCGTTCGGGCGCGAGCAGGCCGATGTCCAGGCCGGTGTCCGGGTGCTGGTCGTGTTCGAACCACAACGTGAAGCGTTGTACGCCGCCATCGCGCGAACACAGGAAGGCCGCCAGGTCACCGGTGAGCCGGCGCAGCGGGAACAGCAGGGCCTGGGTGGACTCGATTTCGTACTCGAACTCGATGCGTGCGTCGAAGCGGTCCGGCGGCTGGTAGTAGCGCAGCGGCGGCGTGCTGATCCCGCGCAGCGCATCCAGGTGGGCCAGCACGGCCGGCGCGAAGCGTCGCGCCAGGCTGTCGCGCGGTAGCTGGAAGGCCGCGCCCAGCGTGCGCAGGCCCGAGCGCGCCAGCACCGTGGCCGCCTCGGCCGGCAGCCCGCTGTGTTCGATCGGCACCTGGGCCAGGGTGGCGTCCAGCTGCTGGGCCTCCACCCCCAACCGCGCATGCACGCGGGTCAGCACCCAGGCCGCATGCGGATTGGGCGCGGCCACCAGGCGATGGCGGAAGCCGAGCTCCTTGAGGCCGTCGCACAGGCGTTTTTCAATCGTGGGCCAGTCACCGAACAGCGCGCGGCTGGCGCCGATTTCCAGCGCCAGCGCATGCGGGAAGGCCAGGCTGACCTGCGAGCTGATGCCGTACAGCCAACTGGCCAGCAGCTGCCGGGTGGCCTGTTCGGCGCGCGGGTCATGTTCGACGGTGAGTATGTCGCGGGTAAGCACCTGGGCGGCCGACAGCAGCATGCCGCGGCGCAGCCCCCGTTGGCGCGCCGCCGGGCTCACCGCATGCAGCACGCGGCGCTGCGCCGGGCCGCTGAGCAGCACCAGCGGCACCGACGGATCGGGGTGCTGGCGCAGGGCGGCATCCAGCGCCAGCTGTGGCAGCAACAGGCAGGCCCAGTGCACGGCGGCCGCTCAATGCGCCAGGGCCAGCGGCAACGGCTGCGCCGGGGCCATGCCGCCGCGGCACTTGAGTACACGCACCTGGCCGTGCTCAAGCTGCAACCGCAGCGGTGCCGGCGAGGCGTTGCGCGCCTGGCGCAGGTCGCGGAAGGCAAACCCCAGGCACTGGCCGGTTTCGGCGGCCACCTGCAGCCGGCGCAGGGCCCGGTCGTCGGCCTGCTGCGGCCAGCACAGCACGGCGGCGCAGGCCGCAGAGCGCAGGCACTGTTCGGCGGCCCACAGGGCATCGCGCGGGGCTGCCCGCACCACCTGCACCTGGTTCAAGGCCAGCCCGGCACCGGCCCAGCCGGGCGCATGCGGCAGGTAGGGCGGGGCTATCAGCACGATGGTCTGCTGTTGCTGGCTCAGCCGCGCCAGGGTGGGCCAGACCAGCGCCAGCTCGCCGTGCCCCGGCGCGGCCAGCAGCACCTCCGACAATGCCGCCGGCGGCCAGCCGCCGCCGGGCAGGCGGGCGTCCAGCGCCGGGTGGCCGGTAGGGTGCGGGGCCGTGGCCGGCGGCGTGGCCTGCGGCCTGCCGCGCCAGACCTGCCGGCTTTCCAGCAACTGGTCCAGGGCCAGAACCGCGCCCATCAGCGCACCTCCCGAAGGGGCTGGCGCAGGCAGGCAGGGGCGGCAAGGCGGGGCATGGCGGGCAGTATCGGCAGGTGCGGTGTCAGGGGCTGAGACCGACAATCCTACCGGCAATTAGTAAAAATGCTAACGGTTCGCGCACCGGCAGTTTGAACGCAGCCGGGGTGATGAATGCTTCAGCCAGTTGCCTGCCGCCGCTGCAGCGGCCGTGGGGGTGGGGTCGATGTGGATGGCGTTGAAAGCCGCACCGGCGGTCGCGGCGGGATGCGCGGTTTGTTCAAGCCCGCCAGCGCGGTTGTCGCGAGCATGGCCGCTCCTTTGTATGGAGCAGGTCGATGAAGCGATGGTGGTTGGCGTTGTATGCGCCGGGAATGCTGCTTGGATGCGTGGGGATGGCCACGTGGTGGGTGGGGTATGCAGCGGGGTCGCCCCTGTGGCTGCTGCCGGGGTTGGTGCTGGCCATCGCCGTGTCGTGGCTGGCCGAGCGCTGCTGGCCGTATGACCCGGCCTTCAACGCACGCCAGGGCGATGCGGGCCGCGATGCCGTCCACGCGCTGGTGAATGAAGGATTGAACCTGCTGGCGATCGGTGCGATTCCGCTGGTGGCCGCGTGGGTGCCGTGGCAGCTGTGGCCGACGCACTGGAGTGTGGTGGCGCAGGTGGTGCTGGCGATCGTCGCCGCGGACCTGGGCATCACCCTGGTGCATTACGCGAGCCATCGCTGGGCCTGGCTGTGGCGGTTGCATGCCGTCCACCACAGCGTGACCCGCATGTATGGGTTCAACGGATTGATGAAGCACCCGCTGCACCAGACGGCCGAAGCCTTGGGCGGGGTGTTGCCGCTGCTGTTGCTGGGCATGCCATACCCGGTGGCGGCGGTGCTGGCCTTTGCCATTGCCATCCAGCTGCTGCTGCAGCACTCCAACGTGGACATGCGACCGGGCTGGCTGGGCAAGGTGATGGCATGGGCCCCGCTGCATCGGTTCCACCACATGCGTTATGGCAAGGCCGGCGACGTCAACTTCGGGTTGTTCCTGACCGTCTGGGACCATCTGCTGGGGACGGCCTTCGATGCCGACTACCGGATGCGCGTGGACGACCTGGGGATTGGCAGCCAGCCGGCCTATCCACGGGACTACCTGGGGCAACTGCTGGCGCCGTTCCGCGCACTGCCGCACGTGCCGGAACCGCCGCCGCCCCCGGGGCTGGATCAGTCGCCGCGATAATGCTGCAGGTGCAGGCCGGCCAGGTGCCCGGCCTGCACGCCGAACATGCGCCGCAGGCTGCGCGAGAAGTGCGCCAGGTCGGCGAAGCCGGCGGCATGTGCGCTGGTGGTCAGGCTGTGTCCCTCGATCACCTGGACCAGTGCCTGGCGCAACCGGCGCCACAGCACCAGGCCACGCAGTGACACGGCCAGGTCCTGCTGGAAGCGGCGGTGCAGCTGGCTTTCGGACAGGTGCGCGGCCGCTGCGATGGCCGGGGCCGCAATGCGCTCGGGCAACCGCGCGTCCAGTGCGGACAGTGCGGCCTGCAGCCGGCGGTCCAGCGGCGCCCGCGCGACCAGGGCCGACAGGCAGGGCAGCACCGCCTGCGGATCGCACGGAAGCAAGGGCAGCTGTGCCTGCAGCGTCTGCAGGTCGACATGGCTGGGTTCAATCCATACCGTGCAGCCGCGCAGCGGCACGCCGCGCACCGCATGCGACTGGAACGAGGGGAGCAACAGGCGCGTGCCGCACTGCAGCCCGTCGTCGTTCTGCACGGTCCAGTGGCCGGCATCGGCCAGCAGCACCTGGTGGGCGTAGTGGGCATGCGCACCGGTGGCACCGGCATGGCCCTGCAGCACGGCGAAATGCGGGCCCAGCAGCAGTGCGCCAGACCACTGCCCGTTCACTGCCGTGGACGCATTCATCGCACGCTCCGCATCGTTCACCCCTTGCACCTGCTGCGCAGGGTAGCGGAAACCGTCCACCACGCGCCCAGCGCAAGCAATGAAACCAGGGCGCCGGCACTGCAGACGCCGTTCCAGCCATACGCGGCATACAGGCTGCTGCCCAGCAGCGCGCCGATCCCGCTGCCGGCCGCATAGAACAGCATGTAAGCGGCGATCACCTGCGCCTGCGCGTTGGGCGCGGCGGCCAGGATCAGGCTCTGGTTGGTCACGTGCAGTGCCTGTACCGCCAGATCCAGCAACAGCACGCCCAGTACCAGCCAGCCCATGTGCAGCGGCAGCGCAGCCAGCGGGGCCCAGCTCAACAGCAACAGCAGCAGCGCAGCAAAGGAAACACGGTCGGCATGGCCGCGATCGCTCCAGTGCCCGCTGCGCGCGGCGGCCAACGCGCCGAGCAGGCCGACCAGTGCGAACGCACCGATGGCGGTATGGCTGAGCGCATGCGGCGGCGCGCTCAAGGGCAGCGCCATGCTGCTCCAGAACAGCCCGAACGCGGTGAACAGCAGCAGTCCGAGCACGCCGCGTTGGCGCAGCACAGGTTGCTGACGCAGCAGAGTGATCAACCCGATCCGGGGCGCGGTATCGGCCACCGGCAGCCGTGGCAGGCGCAGCCACAGCACCGCGCCGCTGACCACCATCAGCACCGCCGACAGCACATACACCGCACGCCAGCCCCCCAGGTCGGCCACGCCACCGGCCACCACCCGGGCCAGCAGCAGGCCGATCACCACGCCGGCCTGCGCGGCACCGACCACGCGGCCACGCTCATGCGGGCCCGCCGCAGCGGCGGCATAGGCAATCAGCCCCTGGGTCATCGCGGTGCCGAGCAGGCCCACCGCCAGCATGCCCAGCAGCAGCGCGGTGGCGTTGCCGGCCAGGGCAACGCCCAACAGGGCCACGACCAGCGCCACGCTCTGCGCCGCCATCAGGCGCCTGCGTTCCAACCGGTCGCCCAGCGGCACCAGCCACAGCAGCGCGATCACCGAGCCCAGCTGAGTAGCGGCAATGACCGCGCCGATCCGGGCGGTGCCGATGTGCAGGTCGGCGGCCAGCGCATCCAGCAGCGGTTGGGCGTAGTAGACGTTGGCCACGCTGAGCCCGGCGGCGCAGGCGAACAACAACAGCAGGGGCGTGGCGGTACGGGGCAGCGGTGCGGCGATGGACATCTGATGGTCTCAAAATAGAACCAGTTGATTCTGGATGATCTGGTTCTAAAATAAAACCACCTATGGAGGTGCCCCATGCACGACGATCCCAACGCCACCTGTCCGGTAGCCCGTGCGCTGGACCTGATCGGCGACCGCTGGTCGTTGCTGATCGTGCGCGACGCCTTCGATGGGGTACATCGGTTCAGTGATTTCCAACGCAGCCTGGGCATGTCGCGCAGCATGCTCAGCCAGCGCCTGCAGGCATTGCAGGCCTCCGGGGTGCTGGTGCAGCAGCCGGCGGCCGATGGCGGCCGTTACCAGGACTACGTGCTGACCGCCCAGGGCCAGGCCCTGTTTCCGCTGGTGGTGGCGCTGCGCCAATGGGGCGAGGCGTTCCTGTTCGCCGAAGATGAACCCCGTTCGCAGCTGGTGGCCCTGGCCGATGGACAGCCGCTGGCGCCGCTGCTGCCGCGCAACCGGGACGGGCAGGTGCTGGACGCTGCGGCGACCTGCGTGGTCAAGCCCACGGCGTGATCGGCGTGACTGGCCCGCGCCGCTGAATCTGAACACGCTGTTGACAGAGGTGAACGGGGTGAACGACTCTTCACCGGATGGGTGCCGCCTGCGGCGCCCACCGGGCAGGGCGGCTGTATCGACGGGCGGAGGGGCCTGGTCGTAGCTGCATTGCCTGCTAGTACCCGATACCGGCCTGCAAGGTGCCGGTATCCGCCATCTTGGCGCTGCACCCTTCTGCGGCACGACTCCCTGGATTTTTTGCGCAAGCAAAGGTGTTTCGCCCGCTTATGAAAACGATTACAAAGCCACTGGCCCTGACGGCCGCCATCACGCTTTCGCTGGCCGCCTCGGCCTGGGCAGCGCCCACTGCCGCTACCGGCGGTACCGACGCCTTCACCGTGCTCAGCCTGGAACAGGCGCCGAACTGGCTCAATGCACAGGACGTTGCCGCCCAGCTGCAGGCCATGAACGTGGACGCGCTGACCATCGGCAACGTGCACCGTGAAGCAGACACCAGCGGCACCAGCCACGTGCCGGACCCGCTGGAAGCGCTGGCCGACCAGCTGGGTTACACCTACCGCTTTGTCAGTGCCGACCCGGCCTCGGCCGAGCGCCGTGGCAGCATCGTGATCTCGCGCCTGCCGGTGGAAGCCGAGTCGGGCATTGAAGCGCCGGGCATGAACTACCTGCGTTTGAATGACGGCCGCCACGTGGTGGCGCTGTACACGCAGACCGCCGCGGCCGATGGCGCGCGCTTCAAGCAGCTCATCGAGGCCTCGCGCGTGGGCGCGCCGGCCGTGCTGCTGGGTGCGAACGATGCGGCCGTGGCCGGTTTCGACGCGCAGGGTGACGTGGCCCGTTCCAACGGGTTCCAGTCGGCCACCAGCACCCCGGTCAAACTGCGCATCGATGCCGACAGCCCGGCCATCGCCGGCAAGCTGCTGACCCTGGGCTACGCCGCGCCGGTCGGCGGCGACACGCCGTGGATGGACACCTCGCTCAACGCCGATGCACGCGCCCGGCTGATCGTGGCGAAGATGACCGACGACGAGAAGTTCCAGATGCTGCACAGCTACTTCGGGCTGGGCAAGGATGGCGGCCCGCTGCCGGAAGGCGCGGTCGGTTCGGCCGGTTTCGTGCCGGGCGTGGCGCGGCTGGGCATTCCGTCGCAGCAGTCGGCCGATGCCGGCGTGGGCGTGACCAACCCGGGCGGCATCCGCAAGGGCGACCATGCCACGGCGATGCCGTCCGGTCCGTCCACCGCGTCCAGCTGGAACCCGGAAGTCGCCTTCGCCGGTGGCGCCACCATGGGCCGCGAGGCCTGGCAGCAGCGCTTCAACATCCTGCTGGCCGGCAGCGTCAACCTGCAGCGCGATCCGCGCAACGGCCGCAACTTCGAGTACGCCGGTGAAGACCCGTTGCTGGCCGGTCGCCTGGTTGGCGAGTCGATCCGCGGCGTGCAGAGCCAGCACGTGGTGTCGACGATGAAGCACTTCGCGCTCAACGACATGGAAACCTCGCGCAATTTCCACAGCGCCGAGATTGGCGAGCAGGCCATGCGCGAGTCGGACCTGCTGGCGTTCGAAATCGCCCTGGATATCGGCAAGCCCGGTTCGGTGATGTGCTCCTACAACCGCATCAACGGCATCTACGGCTGCGAGCACGATTACCTGATGAACCAGGTGCTCAAGCAGGAATGGAAGTTCCCCGGTTTCGTGATGTCCGACTGGGGCGGCGTGCACAGCGGCTCCAAGGCGGCGCTGGCCGGTCTGGACCAGCAGTCGGCCGGTGAAGTGTTCGACAAGGCCGTGTACTTCGACGCACCGCTGCGTCTGGCCGTCAATGGCGGCGTGGTGCCGCGTGCGCGCCTGGACGACATGGTGTCGCGGATCCTGCGCGCGATGTTCGCCAACGGCAATTTCGACCTGCCGCCGCAGCACCAGCCGATCGATGACGCCGCCGGTTTCGCTGCCGCGCAGCGCACCGTGGAAGAAGGCAGTGTGCTGCTGCGCAATGCCAACAACGTGTTGCCGCTGGGCCCGGAGGTCAAGCGCATCGTGATCATCGGTGGCCACGCCGACAAGGGCGTGATCGGTGGCGGTGGTTCGTCGATGGTCGGCTGGACCGCCAAGGGCACCAACGCGGTACCGGGCGTGCTGCCGACCACTTGGCCGGGTCCGGTGATCTTCCATCCGTCCTCGCCGCTGGAGGCCCTGCGCGCCGAGCGTCCGGACGCCACCATCGAGTACGTGGATGGCCGCAACGTGGCCGCCGCCGCGCGCGCTGCCGCCGCGGCCGACGTGGCGATCGTGTTTGCCACGCAGTGGTCGGCCGAATCGGTCGACCTGCCGCACATGAAGCTGCCCGACAACCAGGACGCGCTGATCGCCGGGGTGGCCAAGGCCAACCCGAAGACCGTGGTGGTGCTGGAAACCAACGGCCCGGTCGAGCTGCCGTGGCTGCAGCAGGTGCCGGCGGTGCTGCAGGCGTGGTACCCGGGCATCCGTGGCGGCGAAGGCATTGCCGCGCTGCTGACCGGCAAGGTCAATCCGTCCGGCCGCCTGCCGGTGACCTGGCCGGTGGATGCCAGCCAGCTGCCGCGCCCGGAAGTGAACGGGCTGGGCTTCAATCCGAAGCACAAGCCGGATGACACCATCGATTACGACATCGAAGGCGCCAACGTCGGCTACAAGTGGTTCGCCGCCAAGGGCCTGACCCCGCAGTTCGCGTTCGGCCATGGCCTGTCCTACACCAGCTTCACCTATGAAAACCTGAGCGCCACCGCGATGGGCCAGCGTCTGGTGGCCACCGTGGACATCCGCAACACCGGCAAGGTGGCCGGCGCGGACGTGGCCCAGCTGTACCTGAAGATGCCCGAAGGCAGCGCCACCCCGATCCGCCTGATCGGCTTCCAGAAGGTCACGCTGCAGCCGGGCGAATCGCGCCGGATCCGCATCGAGGCCGAACCGAAGACGCTGGCCAGCTTCGACACCGCCGACAAGCAGTGGAAGATCGCCGAGGGCCGCTACGAACTGCAGCTGTCGCGCTCGGCCAACGAGCCGGTGGAAACCATCGCGTTCGTGCTCGGTGATGAAGTAGTGCGTTAAGCGACGGCGGGTACCGACCAACGGTCGGTACCTACCCGCAGGGGGGTGCCACCATCACGGCCAACCCCCGTACGGACAGGGATTGGCCACCATGACGGCCAAACCCGGCACGGACAGGGATTGGCCATCATGATGGCCACCCCCCGCACGCAACCCGGTAGGGCACGACCGTTGGTCGTGCCTGCCGCAGCTCAACCGGGCAGATGCTGGCGCAGGTGCGCCAGCAGCAGCTGCACCCGACGCGAAGGATGTGCGGTGTTGGGAAACACCGCATACACCCCCTGGCGCGGAAAGCGGTGCCCGCGCAGGATCGGCAGCAGCCGACCTGCCGCCAGGTCCTCGGCAATCAGCCACTGTGGCAGCACCGTGGCGCCGGCCCCGGCCAGCGCGAAGGCGCGCAACGTGGACGCGTTGTCCACCGTGACCACCGCATCGGCGGGGTTGCTGGCAAACATCTGGTCGCTGCCATCGGGGGCGATCAACGGCAGGTCCGCCAGACGCGGATAGCCCAGCCGTGGCAGCGTACGCACCCAGTCCGGGTCGTCACGCGCGGCATCATCGGGCAAGCCCGACACCACCGACGGCGCGGCCACCGCGCACAACGCGTGCTCATCGAGCAGGGTGGCGCGCAGCTCGGAATCGGCCATGCGCCCCAACCGGATGGCCAGGTCGAACCGCTCGGGAATCAGGTCGGCATGCGCCGGCGTTGTCGACAGGTGCAGCCGCAGCTGCGGGTGCAGGGCACGGAACCCTTCCAGCAGCGGCACTACCTTGGCGGCCGCATATTCGGGCGTGGTGGTCAGGCGCAGCGTGCCACGCAGCTGCAGCTGCTCGCTGCGGGCCTCTTCGATGGCCCGTTCGGCGGTGGCCAGCATTGCCACGCAGTGCTGGTGGAAGCGCTCGCCGGCCTCGGTCAGCGCCAAGCTGCGGGTATTGCGCACCAGCAGGGTCACGCCCAGTTCCTGCTCCAGCCGCTTCAGATTGAAGCTCACCACCGCCTTGCTCTGGCCCAGGCGCTGCGCGGCTGCGGTGAGGCTGCCGGCATCGACCACGGCCTTGAAGGTCTCGAAGCGGTCCAGGCTGACCATCGCGCACGCCTCTTCTGTCAAAAATGAGTTGACAGTCTTGCATTGGATGTTCGGTTTATCCAGCGTCGCCCAGCGCGCATGCTGCCGCCTCGCAACTGGAGTGCCGCATGACCTATCGCGCCAAAGTGGAGCTGCTGTACCTGCTCGGGTTCTCGCTGGACCTGGTCAACATGTTCATCGGCACGGTGGCCTATCCGGCCGTGGCGGCCGACCTGCACGCCTCGGTGCCGCAGCTGGCGTGGATCGGCAATGCCTACATGCTGGGCCTGACCCTGGTGATCCCGCTGGGCAGCTGGCTGGCCGCGCGGCTGGGCGAGCGCCGGCTGCTGTGCCTGTCGCTGGCGGTGTTCGCGCTGGGCGCGATCCTGGCCGGCACGGCGCCCAGCATTGAAGCGCTGATCGGCTGGCGGCTGCTGCAGGGACTGGGCGGCGGATTGCTGATTCCGGTCGGGCAGGCGATGGCCTACCGGCATTGCCCGCCGGCCGAGCGTGCCCGCCTCACCGCGCGCATCATGGCCGTGGCCCTGCTGGTGCCGGCACTGTCGCCGACCCTGGGCGGCTGGCTGGTCGGGCTGGGGTCATGGCGCTGGGTGTTGCTGGCCAGCGTGCCATTGGCCGCGCTCACGCTGCTGCTGGCTGCCGCGTGGATCCGCACCGAGGCGCCGCTGCCGCTGCCGCGCCTGGACCGGCGCGGCCTGGTGCTGGGCTCGCTGGGCCTGAGCCTGCTGCTGGTGGCCCTGAGCCAGATCGCCGAGGCGCACCAGCGCACGCTGGGGATCGCGCTGCTGGTGGTCGCCGCCGGTGTGCTGGTGGTCTATGCGCGCACCGCTGCACGCACCGCGCAGCCGGTACTGCACTGGGCGTTACTGCGACACCCGGCACTGCGCCTGGCCATGGTGGTGTATCTGCTGGTGCCGGGCACCTTCATCGGCACCCAGCTGGTGGCGACGCTGCTGCTGCATCGGCAGGGCTACACCGCAGCCGCCATCGGCGGCTTCATGCTGCCTTGGGCGATGGCCTCGGCCTGCGCGATCGCCACTACGCGGCACTGGCTGCCGCGCATCGGTGCGCGGCCGCTGTTGAGCGCGGGCATGCTGTGTCAGGCCGTGGGCATCGTGCTGTTGATCGGCATCCAGCCTGGCCAGCCGGGGATGCCAGTGCTGGCATTCGCGCTGATGGGGCTTGGCGGAAGCCTGTGCAGCAGCAGCGCGCAGACGCTCGCGTTCCAGGGCATGCAGGACCAGGACATGCTGCCGGCCAGCGCGCTCTGGAATCTCAACCGCCAACTCAGTTTCTGCCTGGCCGCCGCGCTGCTGGCCTGCGTGCTGGCGGTGCTGTCGTCGCGGATGCCCGACCGCGCTTTCGCGCTCACCCTGCTGCTGGCGGCCGGCATGAGCCTGCTGCCGCTGCTTCTGCTCTGGCGCCTGCCGGCGTCCACCCTGACCTTGAGGACCTCCGCATGACTGACACCTCCGCCCTGCATGAAATTCACGCGCTGCATGTGCTGATCGAAGACTGGTTCAATGCACGTATCCCGGTATCCGCGCTGGACACGCTGATGGCGCGTTTCACCGATGACTTCAGCATGGTCGGGGTAGCCGGCCAACGCCTGGATCGGGACGCCGTGCAGGCGTTGTTTGCCGGCAGCCACGGCGCGCGCCCCGGGCTGGTGATCGCCATCGAGTCGGTGCAGGCCACGACCCTGCCGTCGCCGCTGGCCATGCTGCGCTATCGCGAAGGCCAGGGCGTGGAGGAGGGCGCGATGCGCTGGCGGGAATCGCTGGCCGTGCTTTGCCAGGACCACGGGCAATGGCGCTGGCTGGCGCTGCATGAAACAGCCAGCGCCTGAATCAGCGCACGCGGTAAACGCCGAGCTGGTCCTCGTCGACCAACACCACGCGGTCGGGTCGCGCGCTGAAGCAGGGCGCGATGAGCAGCGGTCGCACATCGCCGGCCTGCATTGCGCCACGCAGGAAGGCGACCACATCGGCCGCCGTGGCCCGGAAGGTGCGCCCGCCGAACACGGCGGTGCGCCCCTTCCAGGTCACCACGTTGTGTGCCACGTAGCAGTTGTCGTCCTGCAGGACGCCCGCCATCGCCTCCATGTCGGCGATGGGCTGGAATGGCGCGCCCGCGGCAACGGCATCGCGCATCTGGAAATAGATGCGCTGTTCTTCCTCGCGTGACGCCAGCTCGGCGCGCACCAGTGCCTGCAGTGTGTAGTGGTTCTTCATCATCGGCTGTCTGGTCCGGTGGCGAGTGCCGCCGTGGATCCCGGGGCCCATTCTGCGGTGGCGCGCGTGGCTTTGCACGATACGGTGGTTGATGGCTGAATGCGGGCGAGGGCGGTCCGTCGGGACCATCGGCATCTACCGGCGCGGCGCGGGCGGCGCTAGGCTGCGGTGATTGCCACCCCTGCCGGGAGAGAGCCCATGCGTGTCCGTGTCGTGCCTGTCGTGCTGTTGAGCCTCATGGTTGCCGCCAGTGTGTCGGCGCAGACCTCGCCGATGACCCCGGATATTCCGGCCAAGGGGTTCGTCACGCCCACGGCCAGCAATGACTACGACAAGCGCGTGGTGATGGTGCCGATGCGCGACGGCACAAAGCTCTACACGGTGATCGTGGTGCCCAAGGGCGCGAAGCACGCCCCGATCCTGCTGACCCGCACGCCGTATGACGCGGCCAACCGCGCCAAGCGCATCGACTCGCCGCACATGCGCGACATCCTGCCCCAGGGCGACGAGGTGTTCGTCGACGGTGGCTACATCCGGGTGTTCCAGGACATTCGCGGCAAGTACGGTTCCGAAGGCGATTACGTGATGACCCGGCCGCTGCGCGGGCCGCTCAACAGCACCAAGGTGGACCATGCCACCGACGCCTGGGACACCATCGACTGGCTGGTCAAGCACGTGCCCGAAAGCAACGGCAAGGTCGGCATGCTGGGCTCTTCGTATGAAGGCTTCACCGTGGTGATGGCGCTGACCAACCCGCACCCGGCGCTGAAGGTGGCCGCACCGCAGAGTCCGATGATCGACGGCTGGATGGGCGATGACTGGCTGAACTACGGCGCCTTCCGCCAGGTCAACTTCGGCTACTTCACCGGCCAGCTGGCCAAGCGCGGCAAGGGGCCGTCGATTCCCAGCGTCGGCTACGACGACTACACCACCTTCCTGCGTGCCGGCTCGGCGGGCGACTACGCACGCGCCAACGGGCTGGACCAGCTGCCGTGGTGGCACAAGCTGATCGAGCATCCGGCCTACGACGCTTTCTGGCAGGAGCAGGCGCTGGACGCGCAGATGGCCAAGACCCCGCTGAAGGTGCCCACCATGTGGCTGCAGGGACTGTGGGACCAAGAGGACATGTGGGGCGCGGTGCACAGCTATGCGGCGATGGAGCCGCGTGACAGCAGCAACACGCTCAACTACCTGGTGATGGGCCCGTGGCGGCACAGCCAGGTGAACTACGACGGCAGCAATCTGGGCGCGCTGAAGTTCGACGGCGATACCGCACTGCAGTTCCGCCGCGACGTGCTCAAGCCGTTCTTCGACCAGTACCTGGTGGACGACGCGGCCAAGGCCGATACGCCGCCGGTGCTGATCTACAACACCGGCGAGAACCACTGGGACAAGCTGCAGCAGTGGCCGCGGACGGTGGCACAGAGCAAGCCGCTGTATCTGCGTGCGGGCGGCAAGCTGTCGTTCGAGGCGCCGCAGCCGGGCGAAGCCACCTACGAGGCCTACGTGGCGGACCCGGCCAAGCCGGTGCCGTTCGTGCCGCGCCCGGTGCGCTTCGCCGACCGCGACATGTGGACCAGCTGGTTGGTGAAGGACCAGCGTTTCGTGGACGGGCGGCCCGACGTGCTGACCTTCGTCAGCGAACCGCTGACCGAACCGCTGCGCATCGGCGGCGCGCCGCAGGTGAACCTTGCCGCGGCCACCACCGGCAGCGATGCCGACTGGGTGGTGAAGCTGATCGACGTGTACCCCGACCAGACCCCGTCCACGCCGGAGATGGGCGGCTATGAGCTGGCGGTGTCGATGGCGATCTTCCGCGGGCGCTACCGCGAGAGTTTCAGTGCGCCCAAGGCGATCGCGGCCAACCAGGTGCTCGATTACACATTCGGCCTGCCCACGGCCAACCACGTGTTCCAGCCGGGCCACCGGGTGATGGTGCAGGTGCAGTCCAGCCTGTTCCCGCTGTACGACCGCAACCCGCAGACCTTCGTGCCGAACATCTATCTGGCCAAGCCGGGCGATTACCAGAAGGCGACGCAGCAGGTGTGGCACGCACCGCAACAGGCGAGCTTTATCTCGCTGCCGGTGTATTGACCAAGAACGCACGGATAACCTTAACGCCCGGGTAGAGCCGACCGTTGGTCGGCTACACCCAGATCGTCCACACACCGGTAGAGCCGACCGTTGGTCGGCTGCCTTCGCGCGGATCCGGGTGCAGCCGACCAACGGTCGGCTCTACCCGCATTGCGTCGCCCGTGCACAGGCGCTAGCGTGCAACTCCGTTTTTCCTGATGTGACCGATGAAAAGGATGTTCGTGCTGACGGCGCTGGCCGCGCTTGCCACGCCGGTGCAGGCGCAGTCGTTCACCGTGCTGGGCCACCGTTTCGGCGCCGATGCGCTGGTAGCCGCCGATGGCCGCCTGCTGGTGGCACCCAACGGCGAGCGCATTGTTCGGCTGGCTGCCGATCGCTGGATGCGCGCACAGGGCGACGCCACGCCCCAGCAGTGGTACGACGATGCAGGACGACTGCTGCGCGAAGACCACGGTTACACCGAGTACCACACGCCCTTCGTGCTGCCGCAGGCCGCACCCGGCGACCCCTTATGGAAGGCGTTCATCCGCGCAGACGGCGAGCCGACGGGCGGTTGGGGCGTGGTGGATGCACTGGGGCAGGTGCGCCTGCCGGCGTTGAACGATGGCGAGTGGCTGCCCTTGGCGGTGCCCGATCGCGTGCTGTGGCATGCCAACAGTGGTGCGCTGCGTTTCCACGACCTGCATGGGCAACCGGTGATGGAACTGGACGAACGCAAGGCGCAGTGGGTGGCCGGGCCCTTCGTCGGCCGTCACGTGTATGTGTCATGTAGTGTCGAGTTGCCCGCGCAGTGCAGCGTGCAGAACGAAGCCGGCAAGACGCTGTTCGCCGACGACATTGACGCACTGCTGCCGGTCAGCGGCGGCGGCTGGTGGTTGCGCCAGGGCGAGCTGTGGCGGCGGGTGGATGCGCAGGGCAGGGCGACAGATGCGGCGCGCTACCGCCAACAAGGCCTGTACCCACGCTATCGCCAGTACGGCGGCAGCGCAGGCCGGCGCGACTGGCCCGAGCAGGTCAGCCGCCATGCCACCGGCCGCGAGAAAGACACCCCCGAGCCCGGCTGGCTGATGGCCGACGGACGCTTTGCCGCGCAGCCCACTACGCGCGACCGGGTTCGGATGGACTACTGCGATGGTCGTTGGCAGGTGGTGCATGACGACGATGCTTCGCCACCCACCGAGGTGCCGGCCGCACTGGCTGCCGTGCTGGGCGAGCCCGATGCCGAGCAGCGGCAGGCACCCCCGTGGCGCGTTCACCCTGCCACCGACGACCACCCCGCCGCGGTACGCGACTGCAACGGCCAGCTGATGTTCGCCCCGCCCAACGTCGACCAGCTGGACGCGGTGGGCGCGGGCCTGCTGGGCACGTTTGTGGGCGAGTCCTCGCCCCGGTTGTGGTGGGAGGGCGCCACCGCACACACGGTGCCCGAAGGCCTGGCGATCGACGACGATCATGTGGTGCCACCGCTGCTGTTGCTGTGGAACCAGGCCACGGGCCAGAACCAGCTGTACAACATCGCACTGGGCAAGGTGATCGGGCGCAGCGTCGATGGGGTTGAGCACATGGACGCACGGCGCGTGGTGTTCCGCCGCGAGGGGCGGCAGGGCCTGATGCTGGCCGATGGCAGCGAGCCGCTGCCGCCCCGGTACCTGGAGATCCTGCCGTGGGGCGAAGACCGCACGTTGGCGCGGCGTTACCTGGAGGACGGCGATGAGGAGCTGACCCTGCTGGATGCCGATTACACGGTATTGATGCGGCGACGCTTGGCCTTCACCGGCGTGGCGCTGGAAACGACCTGGGAAGGAGACGTGCAGGGTCACGCGGTGGCCCGGCTCAACCTGGGCACGATGCAGCTGCCCGATGGCCCGTACTTCGTCCAGCAGTGGCTGGATCGCAACGGGCAGGTGCTGGTCAGTGACGTCAGCTGCCCGGCACCCGGCGATGATGTGCTCGCACGGGGAGCAGGCGTGATGCTGGGCATGGGATGGCGGCAGGACAGCGCGCCGCAGCAGCCCTGTCGGTTGCCGGATGCGTTGATGCCGGTGTTGCAGGGCGGCGACGTAGCGCCCGCGATGCGGTAATGCCGGCCAGTGGCCGGCATTACCAACGACAGCCGACCAATGGACGGCATTGCAAAGGCAGCCGACCAACCATCGGCATTGCCAAGGCAGCCGACCAACGGTCGGCTCTACCGGGTCATGCGCCGGAGACGCTCGGGTAATCGGTGTAACCGCGCGAGCCGCCGCCGTACAGCGTGTCCGGGTCCAGGTCGGACAGCGCAACGCCCAGGCGCAGGCGTTCAACCAGGTCGGGGTTGGCGATGAACGGACGGCCGAAGGCGATCACGTCGGCGTAGCCGGACGCGATGGCGGCCTCGGCGGTGTCCTTGGTGTAGCCGTTGTTGGCGATCCACGCGCCCTTGAACTTCGCCCGCAGTGCCTGGTAGTCGAACGCGATATTGTCGCGCGGGCCGCCGGTGGCGCCTTCGATGACGTGGATGAAGGCCAGCGGGCCAATCGCATCCAGGCGCTCCACGGCGCGTTCGAACAACGGCTGCGGCTGCGAATCGTGGGCGTCGTTGGCCGGGGTCACCGGGGACAGGCGCACGCCGGTGCGCTCGGGACCGATCTCCGAGGCGATCGCACGGACCACCTCGTCGAGCAGACGGGTGCGGTTCTCGATGCTGCCACCATATTCGTCGGTGCGCTGGTTGCTGCCGTCGCGCAGGAACTGGTCGATCAGGTAGCCGTTGGCGGCGTGCACTTCGACGCCGTCGAAGCCGGCGGTGATCGCGTTGCGGGCGGCCTGGCGGTAGTCCTGGATCAACGCGGGGATTTCGGACAGCTCCAGTGCGCGCGGCGCCGAGACATCCTCGAAGCCCTTGCTGGTGAAGGTCTTGGCCTTGGCCGGCAACGCACTCGGGGCTACCGGGACCTCGCCGTCGGGCAGCAGGCTGGTGTGCGAGATGCGGCCCACGTGCCACAACTGCAGCACGATCTTGCCGCCGCGTGCATGCACGGCGTCGGTGACCTTCTTCCAGGCGTCGATCTGGCCCTGGCTGTAGATGCCGGGCGTGTCCAGATAGCCCTGGCCCAGCGGGCTGATCTGGGTGGCCTCGGCAATGATCAGGCCCGCGCTGGCGCGCTGTTCGTAGTACTGGATCGCCAGGGGATTGGGCACGCGCCCTTCGATGGCACGGTTGCGGGTAAGCGGGGCCATCGCGATGCGGTTGGCGACCGCGATCGCACCGAACCGGGTGGGGGTGAACAGGGGGCCGTCACTGGAAGAAGTCATGTGCATACCTAGGAAGGAGGGGGCCGCATCACGCAGCGCGTAATGACCAGATGTGGACGTACGACCGCCAGCATAGGGGGGCGTGCGTTGCACCGATGGGAAGCATTGTTGCGGTCGCCCATGTGCACGTTCTGTAACGCGTTGCAGGCGTACCGTGAGGGCAGATGCAGGCGCTGTCTGCGATACATTCCAAGCAGAGGTACAACGCGATGATTGATTATCAGCTCAAGGGCAAGGTGGCGATCGTGACCGGTGGCGTGTCCGGCATCGGCCTGGCCGCCGCCGAACTGCTCGCCGCATCCGGTGCGGCGGTGGCAGTGTGGGACCTGAAGGAAGAAGCGGTGCAGAAGACGGCCGAGGCGCTGCGCGGCAAAGGTGTGAAGGCGATCGGCATCGCGCTGGACGTCACCGACGAGGCCGCGGTGGAAGCGGCCGTGCAGCGCACCGTGCAGGAACTGGGCGGGCTGGACATTGCGGTCAACAACGCCGGTATCGGCGGGCCGTCGGCCGCCAGTGGCGACTATCCGGTGGACGGTTGGAAGCGGGTGATCGATATCAACCTGACCAGCGTTTTCCTCTGCCAACGCGCGCAGATCCAGGCGATGCGCAGCAGCGGCAAGGGGGGCAGCATCATCAACATGGCCTCCATCCTTGGTCAGGTCGGTTTCGACAACTCGGCTGCTTACGTGGCGGCCAAGCATGGTGTGGTTGGACTCACCCAGACGGCGGCATGGGAACATGCAGGCGACAGGATCCGGGTCAATGCGGTCGGCCCCGGCTTCATCGCCACCCCACTGCTGCAGAAGATGGACCCGACGGTCAAGAAAGCGCTGGAAAGCAAGCACGCACTGGGCCGCCTGGGTCAGCCGGACGAAGTTGCCGCACTGGTGGCGTGGCTGGCCAGCGACGATGCCTCGTTCGCAACCGGCACCTACTACGCCATTGATGGCGGCTACCTCGCACACTGACCGAGGCGCAGCGCGGTCATGCGAGTGTCGCTGCCGCATGACCGTGCACGTGGGCCTCACGCACCTCTTCACGGCGTTCCCACGTCCGCCACGCAAGGCTGTGGCGAACAGGTGAGGACATGCGGATGGGACTGGAACAAGATCTGTCAATTCTGCTGCGGATCGCCGCGGCGATGGTGTTTGGCGGGCTGATCGGCATCGAACGCGAGATGGGCAAGCATGCCGCCGGGCTGCGCACGCACATGCTCATTGCCGGCGCGGCCGCCTTGATCGTGGGCCTGGGCGACAGCATCGCCGAGCACTTCCAGCAGGAGCGCTATCGCGACCTGCTGCAGGTCGATCCGGTGCGTCTGATTGAAGCGGTGGTGGCCTGCGTTGGCTTTGTTGCCGCTGGCACCATCCTGCGCGGGTCGCGCGATGACCAGGTCAGCGGCCTGACCACGGCCAGCTCACTGATCATGTCGGCATCGATCGGCATCGCGGTGGGCATCGGCGAGTACGTCATCGCCATCGGGGTCAGCATTCTGTGTCTGATCGTGCTGGCGGTGTTCAGCCGGATCGCCAAGAAGATCGAACCGCACGACTGATGCAGGTCGATGACGCGTCCTGGGCGCAGGCAGGACGACGCGTGGCAGGCAGGTGCCGGCCACGCGCGTTTCCCGTTTCGGGGCGATCAGAATCGTTGCTGGTACTTCATGTACACCGTACGGCCGAAGTCGAAGCCGGCGTAGTAGGGGAAGGCGCCACCCGGTGAGGTGAACATGATCGGACCCTGGTGATTGAACACATTGTTGGCGCCCACCGACACGGTGGCATCCCACGGTGCCTGCCAACGGACCTGCACGTCGTGGAAGGTATTGCTGCCTACCCGGCGGATGGCATCGGGCTCACCGTTGGCGAAACGGTCGGGGTGCGTGCAGGGGCGGTTGGGCACGCAGGACTCCTTCATTGCGGAGTAGTAGCGCAGCCCATAGCGGACGCCCCAGTCGCCCTTCTCCCAATCCGCACCGAGGGTGGAGCGCACACGGAACACGCTGGAGTCGCCGACCTGGCCGACGCGGCCAATCATGATCTTGTCGCCCTTGGCGTTGTTGCCTTCCTCGTCGTACTGACTGACATAGCTGGTCTGCCAATCCAGCTTGATCTGGCCGATGGCCAGTTCCGGCAAACGGTAGCGGATGCCCAGGTCGTAGCCCTGGGTTTCCATCCTGCCGAGGTTGGCCACGCCGTAGGTCAGGCCGCTGATATGACCGTCGGGTGCACGCACGATGCCCCCGCATCGAGCTGCATCGCCCAGTACATAACAGTCGCGCAGGATGCGGCCGACGCTGTCGGCGATGATCATGTCCTTGACCGAGTATTGGTACCAGTCGAGCGAAATGTCCAGCCCGTCCACCCATCTCGGGCTCCACACGGCCCCAACGGTGCGACTGGTGGACGTCTCCGGCTTGAGGCCCAGGTTGGACTGGTTGATGAACTCGTCCGGTGTCTGGCACGGGTAGCCGGTGCAGGGCACGCCGTTCTGACCCAGCTGTACGTAACCCAGCGGCACGCCTGCGGCGTTGCAGGCCGCGTTGCCGTTGACGCTGTTGGTCGCGCCGACACCACACGGGTCGGTGTAGCGCTCGAAGCTTGAACCGGCGCCACCGTACAGGTTGGAAATGGTCGGTGCGCGGAAGCCGGTAGCCACCGTGCCCCGCACCAGCAGCTCATCCAGCGGGCGCCAGGTCAGGCCGAACTTGCTGTTGAGGGTGTTGCCGAAGTTGCTGTACCTGGAATGGCGACCGGCCGTGCTGAGGGTGAGCTCGCGCGCAAACGGCAGGTCGCGCAGGATGGGCACGCTCAGTTCGGCATAGAACTCATCCAGTGCATAGCCGCCCTCGGTGGTGGTGGCCGCCAGGCCGGTGCTTTCGTTGGACTGCTTGAAGGCGTCGGGGACGAAACGACCCTCTTCCCGACGGTGCTCATAGCCCACCGCGATACCCACTTCGCCGGCCGGGACATCGAACAGCGCACCGGCCAGGTTGGCGCTGTAGACCGTGGTGCTGGTGGTGCCGGTGTCGGTGAAGTAGGGGAACAGGAACGTCTGCAGATCCGGGTCGGACAACGCTCCCGGGCCGCCCACGCCATTGGGCAGGAACGGGTTCCACGGCCTGCAGTTGGCGTCCTTGGCGGTGCCGCAGTCCGGGCTCAGTGCACGGTTCAGGGCCAGCTTGCTTGCATCGCCATGGCCGGTCTTGCTCAGATTGTTGCGGTTGTACAGGCCGCCGATGTCCCAATCGAAGTCGCGCCCGCCGAACTGGAACGCCCCCTTCAGCGCACCGCTGACACGGAAAGTCTGCAGGTCGCTGCGGGTAGTGCGGGGCACTTCCCACAGGCGGCGGACGATCTCGGTGTCCACCCCATGCGGATTGAAGGGGCTGTTGGCCGGCACGTCATAGGACAGCGGATAGCCGGCCACCTGCTGGTCGGTGATGCGCTGGTTGTACAGCGCTTCACCCTCCAGGCGCACGTTGTCGGTGAGGTCGTACCAGGCGGTGGCAAACAGCGAGCGGCGCTCGATACCGGTCTGCAGCATCATCTGCTCGTTGGCATTGACCCTGTCGCGTGCATCGGTGGGGCGGTAGTCAGTGGGGTTGGCGGGATCGCCGCCGTCTTTCAATGTCCACCAGCGCGCATCGGCCGCCTTGATGTCTTCGCCGTTGGCGCAGGGATTGCAATGCGAACCGTTCCGGCCCACGCCACTCCAGCCCGAGCCCGGGTAGTCCGGGCCGGCATCGCCATGCCGGCTGAACCAACGGTCCTTGGCCCAGACCGGGTCTTCCTTGCTGTAGTCCAGTGCGGCGGTCATGCCGCCCCGATCGCCCTGCGTGCCGACCCGCAGCGACAGCTGCTGGTTGCGGCCATCTCCCTGGCTGAACTGGCCCAGCGAGGCATTCAGCTCGGCACCGTCGAAGGTGTTGTCGGTGATGATGTTGACCACCGCGGCAATGGCATCGGAGCCATAGATGGCCGATGCACCATCCTTCAACACTTCAATGCGCTGGACCGCGCTCATCGGCACTTGCCCCAGGTCCTGCCGGCCGCTGGTGGTGGCACCCAGGCGCCGACCATTGAGCAGCACCAGGGTGCGTGAGGCCCCGAGGTTGCGGATGTCGACGTAATAGCCACCCACGCTTTCGCCGGAAGCCAGCGCATCGGACCGTGCGGCCGGCGGTGACCCTGCCGAACTCAGGTTCTGCAGGATGTCGGCGATGCTGGTGAAGCCCTGGCGGGTGATGTCGGCGCGGGTAACCACCAGCACGGGTTGACGGGTTTCGGCGTCGGCGGCGCGGATGCGTGACCCGGTAACTTCGATCTTGTCCAGGGTGGTAGGCGTGTCGGCGAAGGCGGCAACAGGTGCCAGGGCCAGGCCGATGGCGACGGACAACATCTTCACCGGCAATCGGCCCGGCAACGTCTGGTTCTGCATCAATCTCTCCAATTGATTGGTTGTGCGAAGTACGCGACGCAAACGTTACTGTTTCGTTGTCACTCAGCCTGTACGCGATACGCGTTGGGCATGTGCCGAATTAGCTTTAGTGCGCAGTGCATGCGCGCGGTAGACCGACGCGCTCACGCCGAAATGCGCACGGAAGGCGCGCGCGAAGCTGCACCCGCTTTCGAAACCACATGCCGCACCGACTTCGCCGATGATCAGGTCACTGTTGGCCAGCAGTTCGCCCGCATGCTGCAGGCGCAGGCGCGCGCCGGTGGCTTGGGGGTTCTCACCGAACAGGCCGAGGAATGCCTTGGAGAAATACCAGTAAGACAGATTGGACAGCTCGGCCAGCTCGGACACCCGGACCACGCGGTCGACGTTGCCTTGCAACAGCAGATGGGCCCGACACAGACGGCCGAGCACATGGCGTTTGCGATGCAGTGACCGTCCCGGGCAGCGCGCTTCCTGCACACCGAGCGCCTGTTGCAGGTGCGCGATGTGGCGCAGCAGTGGCTGTAGCGCCGCAGGGCGCGCGGTGGCGGGGTTCTGCAGGTTCATGCCCAGTTGCCGCCACAGGCGCAGCGCGATCTGTAGATCACAACGCCGCATCCGGCCCAGGCCGGGATAGAGCCGGCAGGCGTCTTCCTTGAGGACGTCCAGGTCCGCTCCACACAGGGCCACGCCGATGCAGACCCCATGACGGTCGGCCTGCAGGCTCGGCCGCGAGTCACGGTCAAGCACGATCCAGTTACCCCGGTGAAGGCGGAAGCGCCCTTCGCGTGCGTGCAGCCAGGCGCTACCCCGCAGCTGTATCCAGAGCGTAAACGCGCCGCCGGTGAGCTGCACCGACGACATTCGCGACACCCCGATACAGCTGCCAGCATGCTGTTCGTTCGGCTCGATATTCAACTTCTGACCGCGATCCACCCAATTCATTGCTTGCACATCATCCACACCGACCATCCAGGCGACGCACCATGGGCAGGCCCGACGCGTCGTTCAAACAACTGCGTCAATGTTTTGTGTACGCGGATCATTCGCGTCAGTGCGTGGCGCGATGCAAGCGCTGCTCGATACCGGTGTGCTATCGCGCCGGCCGGCATACGACGTCGCCGATAATCAGATGGCCCTCACAGGGCACGCGGCATGCTTCCCGCTGCCATCCGACCGAGGAGTGACGGCATGCGACCCTTCGAGATCCAGCACATCGACCATGTCGTCCTGCGCGTGCAGGACCTGCCGCGCGCCGTGGCGTTTTATCGTGATGTGCTCGGCTGCACGGTGGCCCGCGAAAGGCCGTCGCTGGGCATGGTGCACCTGCACGCCGGGACCTCGATGATCGACCTGGTCGCCGTGGACGGAAAGCTGGGCACGCCCGGCGGCCCGGCGGCGGGCGCGCAGGGGCGAAACCTGGAGCACCTGTGCCTGCGGGTGGAGCCGTTCGATGTTGAACAGCTGCGGGCGCACCTGCAGATGCACGCGGTGGAACTGCGCGGCAAACCGGAGAACAACTTCGGCGCCGAGGGCGATGGCTTGTCGGTGTACCTGTACGACCCGGACGGCAACGGGGTGGAGCTGAAGGGGCCGGCCAGCGACTGCGGCTGCAGCTAATGGTCATACCAAAATACGGGGCATAGACCTATGGTCTAATAGGCCCGTCGCGCAATTGGCGTTTCAATGCGGACACTTCCTGACCCTCTGTCGGCTATTGGTCACACCAATAACGACGCGGTGGGAATGCAGCCGGCCCGCGCCTCCCGTGCGCGGCCTTCCGTCCGTCCCGTTGAGATCCGCCGATGCAGCCTTGGCAACAACTGTATGACCCCGCTGGCAACCTGTGGCTGTCCAGCCTGATCGCGCTGTTGCCGATCGCCTTCTTCTTCGTCGCCCTGGCCGTGCTGCGCATGAAGGGCTGGCTGGCCGGAACGCTCACCGTGGCCATCGCCCTGGCGGTGGCGCTGCTGTTCTACCGCATGCCGGTGCAGCAGGCGTTCGCGGCCGGCGCGTACGGCTTCATCTACGGGCTGTGGCCGATCGCCTGGATCATCCTGGGCGCGGTGTTCCTGTACAAGGTTTCGGTCAAGACCGGGCAGTTCGACATCATCCGGGCCTCGATCCTGTCGGTCACCGAAGACCAGCGCCTGCAGATGCTGATGGTCGGCTTCGCCTTCGGCGCGTTCCTGGAAGGGGCGGCCGGTTTCGGTGCGCCGGTGGCGATCACCGCCGCGCTGCTGGTGGGGCTGGGCTTCAAGCCGCTGTATGCGGCCGGGCTGTGCCTGATCGTCAACACCGCACCGGTGGCCTTTGGCGCGATGGGCATTCCGATCATCGTGGCGGGGCAGGTCACCGGCCTGGATCCGTTCGAGATCGGGCAGATGGCCGGCCGCCAGCTGCCGTTCCTGACCATCATCGTGCTGTTCTGGATCATGGCAATCATGGACGGCTGGCGCGGCGTCAAGGAAACCTGGCCGGCGGTGCTGGTGGCCGGCGGCTCGTTCGCCATCGCGCAGTACCTGACCTCCAACTTCATCGGCCCGGAACTGCCCGACATCACCGCCTCGCTGGCCTCGCTGGTGTGCCTGACCCTGTTCCTGCGCCGCTGGAAGCCGGCGCGGATCTTCCGCTTCGATACCGAAACCAGTGCCGAGGCCGCCGCGCAGGCGCTGGAGGCCCCGCGTTACCGCACCGGACAGATCATCAAGGCGTGGTCGCCGTTCCTGATCCTGACCGCGATGGTCACGGTATGGAGCATCAAGCCGTTCAAGGCGTTGTTCGCCACAGGTGGGCCGCTGCAACACTGGGTGCTCAAGCTGCCGGTGCCGGCGCTGGACCAGCTGGTGCACAAGATGCCGCCCATCGTGCCATCGCCCAGCGCCTACGAGGCGGTGTACAAGTTCGATGCCGTCTCGGCCACCGGCACCGCCATCATGCTCGGCGCAGTCCTGGCCATCGTGCTGCTGAAGATGCGCCCGGCCGCGGCGTTGCGCACGTTCGGTGAGACCGCCAACGAGCTGAAGGTGCCCATCTACTCGATCGGCATGGTGCTGGCGTTTGCCTTCATCGCCAACTACTCGGGGCTGTCGGCCACACTGGCGCTGGCCCTGGCGCACACCGGCAAGGCGTTCACCTTCTTCTCGCCGTTCCTGGGCTGGCTGGGCGTGTTCCTGACCGGCTCGGACACCTCCTCCAACGCGCTGTTCTCGGCGCTGCAGGCCACCACCGCCCAGCAGATCGGCGTGTCCGAGGTGCTACTGGTGGCGGCCAATACCACCGGTGGGGTGACCGGCAAGATGATTTCCCCGCAGTCCATCGCCATCGCCTGCGCGGCGGTGGGGCTGGCCGGCAAGGAATCCGACCTGTTCCGCTTCACGGTCAAGCACAGCCTGATCTTCACCGTGATGGTGGGCATCATCACCACGCTGCAGGCCTACTGGCTGACCTGGATGATTCCCTGAGCCATGCGCGGATCCGGCCATGCGGGCGACAATGACGGCATGAAGAACGAACGCCTGTCCGACAAGGTGGCCGCGCAGTTGCGTGGCCTGGTGAGCACGCAGAACCTGCAGCCGGGGGATCGGCTGCCGGCCGAGCGGGCGCTGGCCGTGCAGCTGGGGGTGTCACGCACCGCCCTGCGCGAGGCGATCGCGCAGCTGGCCAGCCAAGGCCTGCTGACCGCGCGGGTCGGCGGTGGCACCTACGTGGCCGAACCCGCTGCGCGTGCCCGGCAGGCGATTGACGAACCGCTGATGCCGTACCTGCCGCTGTTCCAGGGCGACCCGGAGTACCGCTTCGACGTGCTGGAAATCCGTCACGCGCTGGAAGGCGCCACCGCCTGGCACGCCGCGTTGCGCGCCACCGATGCGGACCGGGCGAAGATCCGCGACGCCTTCGACACCATGATGGCCGCACACGGCAAGGACGATCCGGCCGGTGAGGCGCGCGCCGATGCGGCCTTCCACCTGGCCATCGCCGAGGCTTCGCACAACCTGGTGCTGCTGCAGGTGATGCGCGGCCTGTTCGAGCTGCTGCAGACCAATATCTCGCAGAGCCGGGAAAAGCTGTACACCTCGCCGCGCACCTTTGAACCGTTGTCGGTGCAGCACCGGGAAATGATGGACGGGGTGTTGTCCGGCGATCCCGAACGCGCGCGTGCCGCCGCACACGCCCACCTGGAATTCGTGCACACCTCGCTGCGCACGCTTGACGACAACGAGGCCCGGCGCACGCGCGCCTCGCGGCTTCCTTCTGCCCACGGTTGATTCCCATGATCATCTCCGCCTCCACCGATTACCGCGCGGCCGCCCAGCGCCGGCTGCCGCCGTTCCTGTTCCACTACATCGATGGCGGCGCGTATGCCGAACACACCCTCAAGCGCAACGTGTCCGACCTGGCCGATATCGCGCTGCGCCAGCGCGTGCTGCGCAACATGGCCGAGCTGAGCCTGGAAACAACCCTGTTCGGCGAGCGCCTGGCGATGCCGGTGGCGCTGGCGCCGGTCGGACTGACCGGGATGTATGCGCGACGCGGTGAGGTGCAGGCGGCGCGGGCGGCGGCCAGTCGCGGCATTCCCTTCACCCTGTCCACCGTGTCGGTGTGCCCGATCGAAGAAGTGGCGCCGGCCATCGATCGGCCGATGTGGTTTCAGCTGTACGTGCTGAAGGACCGTGGCTTCATGCGCAATGCGCTGGAGCGGGCCAAGGCCGCCGGGGTGACCACGCTGGTGTTCACCGTGGACATGCCCACCCCCGGCGCACGCTACCGCGACGCCCATTCGGGCATGAGTGGCCCCAACGCACCGCTGCGGCGCATGCTGCAGGCCGCCACCCATCCGCGCTGGGCGTGGGACGTGGGCCTGCGCGGGCGCCCGCACGATCTGGGCAACATCTCCACTTACCGCGGCAGCCCGACCGGGCTGGCGGACTACATCGGCTGGCTGGGCGCCAACTTCGATCCCTCCATCTCCTGGAAAGACCTGGAGTGGATCCGCGAATTCTGGACCGGGCCCATGGTGATCAAGGGCATCCTCGACCCGGACGATGCGCGTGATGCGGTGCGGTTCGGCGCCGACGGCATCGTGGTCTCCAACCACGGCGGCCGCCAGCTGGATGGCGTGCTGTCCACCGCGCGTGCGCTGCCGGCGATTGCCGATGCGGTGAAGGGCGAGCTGAAGATCCTCGCCGACTCGGGCATCCGCAGTGGCCTGGACGTGGTGCGCATGCTCGCGCTGGGCGCCGACAGCGTGCTGCTGGGCCGTGCGTTCGTGTACGCGCTGGCCGCGCAGGGCGGCGAGGGCGTGGCCAACCTGCTCGACCTGATGGCCAAAGAGATGCGCGTGGCGATGACCCTGACCGGGGCGAAGACCATTGCCGACATCAGCGGCGACGCACTGGCCGAGGTGGCCCGGCACGCGCAGGTGCGGCCGTGAGCGACCCTGCCGCGCTGCTGGCCGCGCTGCGCGCCATCGTGGGCACGGCGCATGTGCTCAGTGGCGACAAACCGACCCGGCGCTTCCGCAAGGGCTACCGCTTCGGTGACGGCCCGGTGCTGGCCGTGGTGCGCCCGGGCACGCTGGTGGAACAGTGGCGCGTGCTGCAGGCGGTGGTAGCGGCCGATGCCGTGGTCATCATGCAGGCCGCCAACACCGGCCTGACCGGCGGGTCCAACCCCGATGGCGCGGACTACGACCGACCGGTGGTGATCATCAACACGCTGCGCCTCACCGGCATCCAGCTGGTGAACGACGGCCGCCAGGTGGTGTGCCTGCCCGGCGCCACGCTGGACCGGCTGGAGCGGCTGCTGGCCCCCTTGGACCGCGAGCCGCATTCGGTGATTGGCTCGTCCTGCATCGGCGCGTCGGTGCTGGGCGGCGTGTGCAACAACTCCGGCGGCGCATTGGTGCGGCGCGGCCCGGCGTATACCGAGCTGGCCTTGTACGCCCAGGTCGACGCGCACGGGCAGCTGCGGCTGGTCAACCACCTGGGCATCGCGCTGGGCGGCGCACCCGAAGAGATCCTGGACCGCCTGCAGCGGGGCGACTACCGCGCTGCCGACATCGACAACGACAGCGGCCGCGCGGCGACCGATCCGCGCTATGCCGAGCAGGTGCGGCAGGTGGACGCGCCCACCCCGGCGCGCTTCAACGCCGACCCCGCGCGGCACTACGAAGCGGCCGGGTCGGCCGGCAAGCTGGCGGTGTTTGCGGTGCGTCTGGATACCTTCGCGCGCGAGCAGGCCGAGGTGTTCTACATCGGCAGCAACACGATGGACGACCTCACCGCGATCCGCCGCCACCTGCTGACGGCGTTCGAACGCCTGCCGATTTCCGGCGAGTACCTGCATCGCGAAGCATTTGATATCGGCGAGCGCTACGGCAAGGACACCTTCCTGCTCATCGATCGCCTGGGCACCGCGCGTGTACCGGCCGCGTTTGCGCTGAAGAGCCGCATCGACGGCTGGTTCGAGACGCTGGGCCTGCGCGGGGTCACCGACCGCGTCATCCAAGCCATGATGCGCCTGCTGCCGGGGCACCTGCCGCCCCGCATGAAGCAGTTCCGTGACCGTTACGAGCACCACCTGCTGCTGAAGGTATCGGCCGTGGATGCGGCCGCCACCGAGACCTTCCTGCGCACGCACTTCGCCGCTGGCGAGGGTGACTTCTTCGCATGCACCGCCGATGAAGGCCGCAAGGCGTTCCTGCATCGCTTTGCGGTGGCAGGCGCGGCCGTGCGGTATCGCGAAGTACACCGCGATGCGGTGCAGGATATCGTCGCGCTGGACGTGGCCTTGCGCCGCGATGACCGCCAGTGGGTGGAAGAGCTGCCGGCGGACATCGACGCCAAGCTGGCCGGCAAGCTGTATTACGGGCACTTCTTCTGCCACGTGTTCCACCAGGACTACATCGTGCGCAAAGGCGAAGATCCGCTGGCGATCGAGCATGCCATGTGGGCGTTGCTGGACGCGCGTGGCGCCGAGTACCCGGCCGAACACAACGTGGGCCACCTGTACCCGGCCAAGCCGGCCCTGGCCGCGTTCTATCAGCAGCTCGATCCCAGCAACACGTTCAACCCGGGCATCGGCCAGACGCCCAAAACCCGCCACTGGAACGGCTGCGACTGCACCGGAACCGGAACCGGAACCGGGTAGAGCCACCCCATGGGTGGCTGCACGGAAAACCCACGATCTGATGGCACAGCCACCCTTGGGGTGGCTCTACCCGGCGGGGAATCACTCGCAGCGGACGGCGGTGATGACGTTCTGCTTGTCGATGAACACGCGCAGGCGATCCTGGCGAAGGTCACGGGTGGTGATGGTGTCCGGGCCAATCGGGTTGACCAGCCCGGCGCCGCTCTGCGCCGACAGCTTGCGCATGGTGGCTTCATCGGCTGGCTTCCCCACGGCCCACTCCAGGCCATCGGCCTTGCACAGGCCCGGACCCTTGACCTGCGGGCCGGGAGTGCTGACGCAGGCGCTGAGCGCCAGACTGGCGGCGAGGGCCAGTGCGGCGGCCAGACGGCCGGAAGTAACGCTGCGCGAATGGACGTACATGGAGTCGCTCCTGCGGATTCAGGCGCTGACGATACCACTGCCGCCGCGATCTTCGCGTGGTGGCAACGCTACACTGCACGCCGTCGCAAAAGAGTGGGAGAGGGCAGTGCTGCACGTGTTCATGCTGGGCGGGCGCCATGCGCGTGCGCGCATCGAAGTCCATGACGTGGCCTTCGCCAATGTGGACCGCCCCGAGGACGCCTACCCGCAGTTGCGGCGGGAGTGGTTCGGTAACGCCAAGGGCCTGCACGTGGACGGCTGGCTGGCGGTGGACGGGGTAGACGGCCATCAGGTCCGTTTTGGCGATGTTGCCCCGGGCCCGGCTGCGCCGCGCCTGTTCTTCGTCAACCTGGGCGGCTACGTGCCACGCGCGCTGGGCGAGGCGCACGACTACCTGCTGCTGGTCGCCGGCGACCTGGCCGACGCCAGGCAGAAGGCCAAGGGCCTGCGCGACGCCAGTTGGATCATGCCGCATACCGACGCGGTGCTGGACGTGGACGACTGCATCGCCATCGACCAGGTGGGCGGCCGCTACGTGCAGCTGCAGCCGGGCGCGCATGCGGAGATCACGCTGGTCAGTGACTACATCGTGATCGGCTGAGCGCGCTTGGGGGCGTGGCTACGTCAGTCGGTGTGCGCTGGCTGCACGCCGATGGAGGGGCAGGTTTCGGAATGCTCCGCTGCAGCCACCGTGACCGTGGCGCGTTCGCCATCACGCTGGCGCAGGACGATGTCATCCACCCGCGCCCACTGGCCGTCCGCGCTGAAGGCGGTCTCGTAGGGCCCGTGCACGAGCGAGAAACGGGCCAGCACCTGCGCCGCCTCCAGGTCCAGCAGGAACACGTTGGCGCAGCGACTGGTGCCGGGGTCCATCTGGTCCCACGGGACGCCCCAAGCGAGCGCGCGGGTGCGGGCGCAGTTTACCTGCCACCCATCTACCGCCGATCCCAGCCGTATCCGGATCGCACGGGTGTCCCGCTTGAACACCACGTCATGGCCGCGAACCGCGAACTCCGTGACCGGGGCCGGAAGGCGGTGGAACGGGAGTGGCCGTTCTGTAGTTGCTGCCGCTACGCCACTGCAGGCCAGCAACAGCAGGCAGCCACCGGCGAGCCGGCCACCCCGGAACACGAAGGGGCGTGTGCCCGCGCGATTACGGCGTCGCTTCATCCTGTCCGCCACGCCGCGTGTATACGGCCTTCCAGACGGCATCCATGTGCTTCTGGAACAGCGGCGGGGCATCCTTGTAGGACGCGCTGTCCTGGCGCTCGCCGCCGAACGGTGCGTCGCCTTCGATGGTGACCAGCGATTCGCCGTCGATGCGGTAGACATCGTTGTCGCGCCGAAGTTCGATGACGATCTGCTGCGGGTCCACGCCGCCGCCGCAGAAGCTGTGGCTGGCCAGGGTGAGCTCGGCCACGCCATCGCCGTCCAGGTCGCTGGCACCGCTCTGGTCGAGGAAATAGCCCGCGTCCAGGTCCAGGCCTTCGCACTCGGTCGGGCTTTCGCTCTGCCAACGCTGCACGAAGGGAGCGTCGGCGGCGGTGCGGCCATAAAGCGTGGCGGTCAAGGTGGCCACGTCCATGTCCTGGTCGCTGTCGGCGTCGTGCGTGCGCGTATCGGTGCGCGCCAGTACCAGCAGGCCTTCACCGGCGGTGTCGCGGTAGTGCACCAGCTTCAGCGGGTCACGGATGCCCAGGCCATCGGTTTCGCTGCCGGGCAGGGCGGGCAGGACCGCAAACCCACCGCTCGCCGGCTGCGCGGGCGCCGCGGCCGGGGCGGAGCCTTCAGGGGCGGCATCGGTGGCGACATCGGTGTCCGTCGCCGCCTTGCCGGGCCCGCCGCATGCGGCCAACGCCAGCGCGCAGGCCACGGCGAGCCAGCCGCTGCGGTCAACGCTCATTGCCGCTGGCCTTGGTGACGACGACGATGCCGAGGGCGTCATTGAGGGTTTTGGCGTGGGTCGCATCGAGTTTCGGGTCCTTCAGTTCTTTGTTGGCGAAGGCCAGGTAGGCCTTGGGCACGTAATAGCGCAGCGACGCAGGATTGTATTTGACGAAGTTGATCTGGTCGCTCTGGTTGCCGCCCAGCAGGATCGGGCTGCTGCCATCGAGCGCGTAGACAAAGCCCACGTGGCTGGTCTTGACCAGCGCGATCGCGCCAAATACCGGTGCATCGATCTGCACGTAGTTGGTGGTGTCGGCGGCGAACGAGCGGGCGCGGTAGGGATGCGGGCTGGAGATGGGGTAACCGGCCTTGCGCATGCAGTAGTTCACGAACGAGGCACACCAGGCGTTGTCTCCGCCGGCCATGGTCTTGAACTGCTTGCCGTAGCCGATTTCGTCGTGGAAGTTGATCGTCTTGGTGATCACCGCTTCCTTCTTGCCCGACCACTTCTTGGCCTGCGCGTAGGCATGCTCGATCCACGGCGCACGTTGCTGCGAGTACGGCACCAACGCGATCGGGTGGGCTTGGTTCTCCGCGCTGCGCACCGGCCGGGTGTCCACGGCCGCAGGCGGCTTTACCGCCGGCTGCTTGGGCGGGGCAACCGGCGGCGGCTTGACCAGGCTGGGTGCCGGCCCACTCGGCTTGCTGGAGGCAGGCGGCTGGGTGGTCTTGGGCTTGGTGACTGCCGTGGAGGCCGGTTCTGCCTTCTTCGCACCGGCCGGCAGGTTGATCGACTGCCCCGGGCTGATCTTGTTGCGGTCCTTGATCGCCGGGTTGGCGGCCATGAGCTGGTCCACCGAAACGCCGTGGCGGTCGGCGATGCCCGACAGCGTGTCGCCGCGCTTGATCGCATAGCTGTTCCGGGCGGCGGCGGGAGCGGCATCGTTGGCGGCCGCGCCGGACGTGCTGCCCTGCGGTGCCGGCCCGTAGATCCAGATCACCTCGCCCGGAAAGACCTTGTTGCGGTCCCGGATCCGGTTGTTGCTGACCAGTTCGTCCACGCTGGTCTTGAACTTGCTGGCCACCGTGCCGAGCGTGTCCTTTGGCTGGATCACATAACGGATCGGCGCACGCTTGGCGTCGCGCGGACTGCTGTCGGGGTTGTGCGGCTGCGAGCCGGCCAGCGCGGTGACCAGCGGCCGCGCGAACAGCAACGACGTCGACGCCTGGTCCAGCACGAACTCGCCGATCTTGGTGCCCACCTTGCCGGCCTCCTCGGCGAACAGCTGCACCATCTCACCCGGCTTGCTGGTGATGAACGCCGGCAGCACGCCATAGGCGTTGGTGGTGAGCTTCTTCTCCTTTCCGGTGCTGGTCTTGGCTACCACGGGGAAAGACGGCAGCGGCTTGGCGCCGTCGGACAGCGACACCTGGGTGGCGTGCACGATCTTTTCCTTGCGCGTGTCCGAATTGGCATTGAAGCCTTCGTACTGCTCCATCGCCGCGACCATGCCATTGAACTGGTCGTCGGTCATGTCCTTGATGACCGTCTGGTCGGTCGCGCCGGACTTCTTGCGCACGAACGCCAGGTATTTGGCCGTGTCGTTCTCGCCTTCCGGGGCGTAGGTGTGCATCGCGTTGTACAACGTCATGTCGTTGTACTTGCGCCGCAGCAGGGCGCGCTTCTCCTTGCGGCCTTCCTCGGCGCTGGAAAAGATCGCGAACTTGCCGCTGGCCGTGTCGGCCTGGCCGATCATGCTGACGTACTTGCCGCCGGGGCGCAGGTTGCCCGGGTTGTTGAGCAGCCACGCCAACGTACCGCCGGTGCGCAACATCTTGTCGCCGTTCGCAGCGGTGAATTCCACCGTGCGGATGTCCTTGTGAAATACCGCGCTGATGTACGTGGTCATGGGCTAGACGCTCAGGGGGACGGTGGCGCTGCCAGCGCCTGGGTGACGGTTTTCTTGCCAACGTTGCGGGTGCTGCGCAGCACGAACACCCACCGGTCTTCGTCGGGCTGGCGCACCAGCTCATACCGCTTCAGCTCGACACTGGCGTTGTCGTCGTACGGTGTGTCCTCGTACGTGAGCTGGGCCGTGGTCAGCCAGGTCTTGCCGCCGGCCTGCACCACGCGGGCGTCGCTCAACGGGAAGTCCGCGGTCGCGGTGGTCTTGAACACGAATTCGCTGGGCACCGCGTCCGGCTTGGCCAGCAGCGGCACCTGGTTCCACACCGCGTCCTTGCCCTGCGGCTGCCACTGGAAGCTGTAGACGTAGAAGCTGTGCGCGTTGAAATGGTTGACCAGGCCCGAGTTCACCCGCAGCGTGCCTTGCGCGCTGGCGATGGTGGCGGTACCGGGCTTGTACTGCTGGGCCTGCGCCGGGGCGGCGGCGATCGCGGCGGCCAGCAGCAGATACGACAGGGTTTTCATGCGGGATCGTTCTCGTTGCCGAGCAGTTCGAGGATCTGCTCCGGGGTCAGGGCGCCTGTCTGCGCGGCGGCATCGAGCTCGCCGCGGTAGCGGTCGCCATCGGGGTCGTCATCGTTGTCGCCGTCTTCTTCCGGCGGCGCGCCGGTAGCGGCGGTGATCTTCTCCCACTTGTCCTCGCCGACCTGCAGGGTGAGCGTCCTGCCCAGCCCCTCGGACATCACGCGCGGCAGGCGGCCATCCTCGCCCACGGTGCCGGCGGCCACTTCCTTGTTGTCCTGGTCGACGATCTTGAAGGGCAGGTTGGTCCAACCCAGGTCGCCGGCCAGCACGTCCGCGCCTTCCACCGCGAAGCGCAGGCTGTCGGTAAAGGCGAAGGTCTGGTCGGGCAGGGCGGGAACGGCGGCGGCGTCGCTGGCCCCACCGAGGAACGGATGCTGCCCGGCCTTTACCGTAAACGTCCCCGGGCAGCTGAAGGTGATGTCCCCACCTTCCAACGTGATCGCGCTGTTGCCGGCCTGCAGCACCACTTTCTGCTGGGCCAGCACGTCGATGCGGTTGTCGGTGGCGGTGATGGTGATGGCCTGGTCGGCCAGCAGCTCCAGCTCGCCGGTGTTGGCCTGCAAACTCACCGGGCCGTTGGCCGCGATGACCTTGATCGGGCCTTCCTGGGCAAACAGCGCGGTGTGCTCGCCGGACACGGTGGAGACGGTTTCGCCGGCGCTGATGTGCAGGTCCTGCTGCACGGTCATCTGCAGGTTCTGCCCGGCGTAGGCCACCGCACTGGCCGGGGTGGTCCAGATGATCTGCTCGGGCGACTCGGCCAGCAGCAGGGCCGCGGCAAAGCGCTCCACCGGGTTGCTGCCCGGGGTGCGCCCATCGTCGGGCTTCATTGCCGACTGGCCGTTGACCTCGCCGCTGTACTTGCCGTCCACCTGCGGATCGATCTTCTCGCGCAGGTGGGTGGTGCTTTTCAGCGCCGTCAGGGCCGGCACGTTCTGCTGCTGCAGGGTGTCGTGCATGCCTTCCAGGCTGCGCTCGGCGCCCTTGAGCTGGGCGACAGCCTCGTTGCTGTCCAGCACCGTGGAGGCGCCATTGCTGCGCGCGGTGGTGGAGATCAGCAGACCCTTGGCCGCGTGCACGTTGCCCCAGCCCTGGGTGGCCAGCTCGAAGCCCTGGCCGCGCAGCGCGCCGCGACGGGTGTCGCCGTGCTCGATCAGGTAGCCCAGTTCCAGCCGGCTGTCGGCCAGCGAGGTCTGCAGGCGCGTGCGCAGCTGCCCGGGGGTGTCGTCGATCACCCACTGCTGGGTGCCGCCGCCATCGTGGGACTGCGTATGCAGGCCGCTGAGCACGCCGGGGTGCTGGGCCTTCTCGTCGATGCCGCCGCCAAACGGTGGGGCGACCTCACCGTTGTAGAGCTGGCCGGTGATGCGTGGCTGGTCGATGTCCCCATGCAGGAACTCCACCAGCACCTCGCTGCCGATGCGCGGCAGGAAATGCGTGCCCCAGTTGGGGCCGGCCACCCACTCGGCTACCGGCACCCAGCTGCCGCTGGTCTGGTCGCCCGGCGCATGCCCGGTGAGCTTGCTGCCGGTGTCGGTCAGCCCGCCCGGGTTGGGCGCGGTGCCGCGCTGCCAGCCGAACTGGATGCGTACCTGGTGCTCGCGATTGGGCGTGACCACGCTGTCGGACACGCCGACCACGCGGGCGGTCTGCGGGCCGTGCAGGGTCGGCCGGTCCTGCGGCAGGGCGCGGATCGGGGCGTCGCTGGGCGCGGCCAGGAAGCGGTTGCGATAGCTGCCGTTCTCCAGGGCGGATTCGCCGAGCAGTTCGACGATGCCGTGGCCCAGGTTATTGACGGCCACATGCGCCACGGCCAACAGCTGGAAGGTCTGGCCCTGGTGCTGCGGGTGCTGGGTGAGGGTGAAGCGGTTGCCGGCGGCCAGCACGCGCACGCTGCCGCTGCCTTGGAACAGGGTCATCGGTACGCGCAGCGCATCCAGACGGGCCTGGGCCTCGTCGTCGGCCGAGGCGCCCTTGCCGAAGCGGCCGGCACGCGGCTGCACATAGACTTCCAGCGCCGGCAGCTCGCCGGCCTCGGCCTGGCTCTGGCCGCTCACCGCCTGCAGCTGCTCGCTGTGCCAGCTGGCCACGCTGCTGGCGTTGGGCACCAGCTGGCGCTGCTCGGCAAATGCGGTGATGCCATCCAGCGCTTCGGCCATGTCGGCGCGGTGGAAGCGCTGCGCACCCAGATCGGTGAGCTCGGCGCCCGGCTCGAAGACCACCAGCGTGTGCGCGGCGGTATCGCCCTGGGTCTGCTCGATCCGCCACGCCAGACCGGCCTCGGCCAGCAGCCGGGTCACAAAACCCCAGTCGCTCTCGCGGTACTGGGTGGTGATGGCGCGGGCGGGCAGGGTGGACTGCACGTCGAAGCGGAACACGGCCTGCGGGTAGTCGCCGAAGATCTGCTCGCAGATGGTGCGGGTGTCCAGTTCCTGGAAGATCACCGCGTTGCGGCGCAGCTCCAGCAGCGCCGTCCACGGTTCCAGGGTGAGCCGATAGCGGGCCAGGCCGCCGTCGCTGCCCAGCTGGGCAACCTCGGTGCACAGGCCATGCCATTGGCGCAGGCCGCCGTCGGCTTGCCGCAGCTGCAGGGTGAGCGGCTGTTCCAGCCACGGGTCCATGTCCAGGAAGGCATCGGTGGACAGGCAGTCGATCTCGAAGCGGCTGCTGCCGCAGACCGATTCCTGGCCCTCGAAGCGTTCGACCACCAGATCGGGGGCAGGCCCCTGCAACTGGATCAGGCGCGCCTGTTGCGAAGGCGTAGCCAGTGAAGCCAACAACTGAGAGCGGGAGACATCCATATCGACGGGCTCATATCAGGGTTGTGATGAAGCGTGAATCGGCTTGAGTCGCGTCGCGCGCTTCGATGCGGACGCGCGCGCCTGCCTGGCAACAGTAACAAACCGTGCTGACAGGTCCTTTCACCGCTGGTTCCAGCACGCCCCCTGACGTGACCTGCTACACGGCAGGCGAAGGAATCCACGAATTGTGCTGCATACCGCGCCGGATGGTGGGATAGCGAACCGGCGACGGTGAAAACTGTGACCAATATCTCTAATTAGCGGTGTGCGGCACGCGGTACGTCACTGCAAGGCGGCGTGCCGAAACTGCGGGGATGGGCCCTGACGCGCCAGGGCCCATCCCATAGTGCGTGGCTCAGGGCAGCGTGATGGTGATGTGCGCCGTGCGCTGTGGCATCTGCACCACATCGTTGTACGCCGCCATCCGCTGCTGGGTTTCGTGACCCAGATAGAAGCGCAGGCCGAAGAAGCCGAGCAGGCCGAACCCGGCCACCAGGGCCGCAGGCATCCACAGCGGCACCACGCGGCGCAGGCTGTGGCGCACGTTGTCCGGTGGCAGTGCATGCGGCGCGAAGCCGTGGCGCTTGCCCTTGAGGTACACGATCTCATCGCCCAGGCGGGCGGTGAGGTAGCCGAGCTTCTCGGTGCCTTCGAGACGGTACTTGCCCTCGAAGCCCATCAGCAGGCAGAAGTGGTACACCTCCAGCGACGGCAGCCGCGGGGCGCCCTGGCGACGCAGCTCTTCAAGCCGGTCGAAGAAGTGTTCACCGGCCAGGTGCTCGCCGAACAGGCGCAGCTGCAGCGGGTTGCGCTCCCAGGACTCATGCAGCGACGACGGCTGCGACAGGATCGCTTCGTCCACCGCGGCGCAGAACGCGTACTTGGCTGCGTAGACGTCTTCGGAGGCGATGCCCATGCGGTTGGCGTTGCGCTCCACGCCGTCCAGGAATTTCTGCACGGTGGACACGAACGCTTCACCGTCGGACGGCAGCTGCCCACGCTTGAGCAGCAGCAGCAGGTAGAAGCCATCGGCCATCAGATCCTGCAGGCTCTGCGGATTGGCCGCCTGCGGGGCAGGCGCAGCCAGGCCGCCATGCGAGCTCAGCGAGGGCATCGGGCCCGGGGTTGGGGGCAGGGGCGAATTCATCATGAGGTCACCGCAACAAGTTCCATTTTGAGGTCGGCAATACCGGACGGCACGTACACCATCAGCGACTGCGACTTGAGCATGCGCTCATAGAGCGCTCCGCGCGTATCCAGTTCGAAGTAATGACTGCCCGGACGCACCGGGATCGCGGCCGGCACCTGGTTGGCGTGGGTGAGCTTGACGCCGGGCAGCGCCGACAGCACGCACTTCTCCACGTCGTCGGGGGCGCCGATCTTGAAGCGCACCGGCACCGTCTGCACCAGCTCCTGCGCCGGCACGTCGGCCGACACCGCCAGGTAGAACGAGGCGTCGCCATCGATGCGCTGCGAGTCCAGCCGGCCCAGGTGGTAGGACGGCTTGACCTCGTTGAGCGCGATCTTGAAGTAACGCGCCGAGATCACCGTATCCAGCAGCGTGCGGATGATCTCGAACAGCTGCCGGAAGCCGGCTTCTGGCTGCGCGTGCAGGTAGCGCGGCAGATCGTTGAGCGCATACGCATTGGAGAACGTCAGCATCGCCCCGGCCATGCGCAGCAGTTCCTGGTGCAGGCGTTCGGGGTGCAGCTGCGGATGGTGGTACAGGTGCGCCAGCGAACTGAACGACGAGTTGATCGTGTGCAGCAGCCAGAACGAGGCGATGTCGCCGGAGCGGAACTCGATGATGTTCTTCGACGGTTCGCGGTGCAGGCCGTACAGCGCGTCCACCTTGGCCTGCAGCGAATCGAGAATGCCGCGCAGTTCCCGATGCAGGGTCGGCGAGGCTTCCAGGTGCGCGCACGGCGGGATGAACTCGTCGTCGAGCTCGAACCCACCGGTGGAGGTGCGGCGGATGCGCGCCAGCGCCACGGTGGAATACGGATCGCGCGGGTTTTCGTCGGTCAGCAGCTTCACCGCCTTGCCGAGGAAGCCGAGTTCGGCTTCGACTGCATCGGTGTAGAGGTCGTTGGCGCCGCGATTGATCTGGCGATAGCGTGCCAGCTGGCTCGACTCGGCATCGGCGCAGTTGTCGCCGTCATCGCGCAGCAACGGCAGTGCGAGGTGGATCACCGTGGACTGCACGCCGGGCGGCAGGTCCTTCAGCGAGAGCGCATCGGGCAGTGCGTCGTGCACCGGCGCGTCGTAGCTCTCGCCATCGGGAAACACGGCCGAAATGTCCAGCGGACGCAGCGTGCCGCTGCCCAGTGCCTGCGGATCGAAACGCACGCGACGGCAGCCCCAGGCATAGGGGTGCAGCGTGAGTGACAGGTCCTGCAGACGCGCCTCGTGATACGCATCCTGGCGCTGGAAATGCTGGGGCCTCAGGAACAGGCCTTCACCCCAGAGAACTTTGGACATCCTGCTTACATATGCCACATTTCAATCCTTGGAAATCTCGGGCCAACCCCGCCCGATACACACTAGGGTTCCACACACACTCCCAAGACAGGAATGTGAAAGTGCGAGATGCATCACGTTTTCGATGCCCGGCTACTCAACAATACTACCGCATGCCGGGAATCTGACGTCAGAATGCAGGCATCTTCAACGAGGAGAGACGCAGCGCACGGAAGCGAGACTGCCCGGGTCCCCTGACACACGTGTGACCAGGGCCTGGCTGTCAGTCGTCAGTGCGCAGGCATGGATTCCCACCGTAATACCTTCGTTGGCCAGGTTCTTGTGCTTGCCGTCGAACGCGAATCGCCAGCGGCCTTCTGCCGGCGCGCGGAACAGGGCGACAACACCCAGCACCGCGGTCCCTTCACTCAACTGTTCCTTGAGCTCCTGGCGATTGCCCGGGGTCAGCACGATCTCGTTGACCGACAACAGGTCTGCACCCAGCGCGGCCTGTTCGCCACTCTGGTCGAGGAAGGCATTGAAGGGGGCCTGCTCGAAGCGCTGTGCACTGCGCAGGTGGTAGACCTTCACCACCGCGGCAGTGGCGCGCTTGTCATTGCCGGCGTTGAGGTTGATGCCGGCCAGCAGCCGCAGGGGCACGACCGGCGGGGCCTCCGGTTGCGCATCACGGATCCCGACCGCCTGCAGCGTCTTGTCCATGGCCTTGCCCAGCCCGCCGCTCGCGCAGCCGGTCAATGACAATGACATCGCCGTGACAAGACATATAAGAGTGTGACGCCCTAAGCAGAAATTTCGGCTCATGAGGGGTTTCATGCATTCTCGGACGGAGGGTTGGGGATGGTGGTCAGCGGGGCGTTGCGAAGCCGCATGTACGTCAAGATCGCGGAAGACAGTGTGAAAAACGGCAACGTTGCATTGAAACACTCTATGCGCTTCACTATACCCCTGCGTATTTGCAGTTGTACACTTGCGGCGGTAAGGGAAGGGAATCCCGTGTGTTGTATCGGCGGGGACCGGACTCACCTTTAGAAGTTTCCATGAGGGATTGGCATGAAAGTGAAGGTAATGGGGAAGGCTGTCTATCGGCCGTTGTTGGCAATGGCACTGCTGTCCGGTCTGGCGGCCTGTTCGTCGGCGCCGAAGAAAGGCGCGGTGCCTCCGTACGATGCAACGATGACCACGGCGGAGACGCAGGTCACCACGGTGGGTTCGGAAGCCGCCATCAAGAGCTTTGAAGACGCCGCGCGCGCCGATCCGACCCGCAAGGAACCGTGGGTGCGCATCGCGCAGCTGCAGTTCGACCAGGGCCAGTACGCACGTGCCATCGTTGCCGCCGAAGAGGTGCTGCAGCGCGATCCGGACGACCTGGTCGCCGATGGCGTGATCACCGTGGCCGGCTTCCGCATCGCCAACACCTCGCTGACGCGCCTGCAGGGCCGCGGCGCACTGGCATCGGAAACCGCGCGCAAGGAAGCCAAGACCCTGGCTGACACGCTGCGCAAGACCATGGGCGATGCCGTGCTTGAAGATCCCAAGCCGAAGCCGCGCACGCCGGCCCGTCGCACGGGCCCCCGTCGCACCACCGCACCGGCCGCAGCACCTGCTGCCGCGCCTGCTGCACGTCCGGCGTCGTCCAACGGCGGCGATCCCTTCCAGAACCTCGGCGGCAACTGATCCGCACGCAGTAACGCCCCCAGTCAGGAGACACCGATGGCGAAGAAGGACAGTATTCAGAAGCGGCTCCAGAAGATCCGCCCCCCGCGCGTGCAGTTGACCTACGACGTGGAAAAGGGTGATGCGATCGAACAGAAGGAGCTGCCGTTCGTGGTGGGCGTGCTCGGTGACCTGAGCGGCAACCCGGAACAGCCGTTGCCCAAGGTCAAGGACCGCAAGTTCGTCAACGTCGACCTGGACAATTTCGACGAAGTGATGGAAGGCGTCGCCCCGCGCGCGGTCTATCGCGTCGCCAACAAGATCAGTGATGGCGGCGGCGAGTTCGGCGTCGAGTTGAAGTTCAACTCGATCGACGATTTCCGCCCCGAATCGGTGGTCGACCAGATCGAACCGCTGCGCAAGCTGCTGGAATCGCGCACCAAGCTGGCCGACCTGCGCAACAAGCTGGCCGGCAACGAGAAGCTCGAAGACCTGCTGACCGATGTCCTGAACAACACCGAACAGCTCAAGAAGCTGGGCACGGGCAAGGAGCAATAAGCCATGGCAGCAGAAGCTACCGGTGTAGCCGAACAGTCGGCCGCAGCCGTCGAGGAAATCGGCCTGCTCGACCAGATCGTCGAGAAGAGCAAGGTCGCCAAGTCCGAGACCGAGCACCAGCGTGCCAAGGACATTATTTCCGAGCTGGCCAAGGAAGTGTTGGAAGGCACCGTGGTGGTGTCCGACAACCTCAACCTGACCCTGGATGCGCGCATCGCCGAGATTGACCGGATCATCTCCGAGCAGCTCAGCGCGGTCATGCATGCCCCGCAGTTCCAACAGCTGGAAAGCACCTGGCGCGGCCTGCATTACCTGTGCCAGCAGACCTCCACCGGCCCGAACATGAAGATCAAGGTCTTCAACGCGCCGAAGAAGGACCTGGTCAAGGACTTCAAGTCGGCGATCGACTTCGATCAGAGCGCGCTGTTCAAGAAGGTCTACGAAGAAGAATTCGGCACCTTCGGCGGTGCGCCGTTCGGTGCGCTGGTCGGTGACTATTTCATCGGCCGCCAGCCGGAAGACATGTACTTCGTCGAGCAGATGTCGCACGTGGCTGCTGCCGCCCATGCGCCGTTCATTTCGGCTGCGTCCGAGGGCATGTTTGGCCTGGAGACCTTCACCGACCTGGGCAAGCCGCGCGACATGGCGAAGATCTTCGACACGGTCGAATACGCCAAGTGGAAGTCGTTCCGTGAAAGCGAGGACAGCCGCTACGTCGGCCTGACCCTGCCGCGCTTCCTGGGTCGCCTGCCGTACAACCCGAAGGATGGCACCACGGTCGAAGGCTTCAACTTCGTCGAGGAAGTGGACGCCGCCGACCACAGCAAGTTCCTGTGGTGCAACACGGCCTATGCCATGGCCGCGCGTCTCACCCACGCGTTCGAGGATTACGGTTGGTGTGCGGCCATCCGCGGCGTCGAAGGCGGTGGCTTGGTCGAAGACCTGCCCACCCATACCTTCCGCACCGACGACGGTGAAGTGGCACTGAAGTGCCCGACCGAAGTGGCGATCACTGATCGCCGCGAAAAAGAACTCAGTGACCTCGGTTTCATTCCGCTGGTCCACTGCAAGAATACCGACTACGCCGCGTTCTTCGGCGCCCAGTCGGCACAGAAGCCGAAGAAGTACAACACCGATTCGGCCAATGCCAATGCGATCCTGTCTGCCCAGTTGCAGTACATGTTCGCCGTCTCGCGTATTGCCCATTACCTGAAGGCGATGATGCGCGAGAAGATTGGCAGCTTCGCTTCGGCGGGCAACGTCGAGGAGTTCCTGAACCGTTGGATCTCGCAGTACGTACTGCTGGACGACAACGCCTCCCAGGAAGCCAAGGCCCAGTACCCGCTGCGCGAAGCCGCTGTGAACGTTTCGGAAGTGCCGGGGAAACCCGGTGTCTACCGCGCTGTGGCCTTCATCAGGCCGCATTTCCAGCTCGATGAGCTGTCTGTTTCGTTGCGATTGGTTGCCGAATTGCCGGCAACTGCAAAAAAGTCGTAACGCATTGATGTTGCTGTAGCGCCAAGGGGCGGATGCCCTGATTGCAGCGACGTTTTTCCAAGAGGGTTAAACCCCCCTGAACCGCCGGGAGCGATCCCGGCACCCAATCTCACGGAAGACCGGAACTTAGGAGACCAGATATGCAGCACGCTTTCCTCTCTATCGACACCATCAAGGGCGAGTCCCACGACGACAAGCACAAGGATTGGATTGAAATCCAGTCCTTCTCGCAGGATCTGCTGCAGCCGCGTTCGGCCACCGCGTCGACCTCGGGTGGCACCACCGCAGCTCGTGTGAATCTGTCGCCGATCGAAATCACCAAGACGATCGATCTCGCCACCACTGCCCTGAACCAGGCGGCCAGCAATGGCACCACCTTCCCGAAGGCTCGCATTGAATTCATGCGCGCTGACAAGGACGGCAACGCGATCAATTACTACACGGTCGAGCTGCTGAACGTCCTGGTTCACCGCGTCACCACCACGGTTGATTCCGAGGGGATGCCGCAGGAAGTGATTCAGTTGAGCTTTGGTGCGATCAAGTGGACCTACCAGCAGCAGAAGCCGGAAGGCGGCGTTGGTGGCAAGGCCGTGGCGCAGTGGAGTGCAACCAAGAACATTCCCAACTACGCCGTTTGATGTAGTGTCGCTGCGATGGCGCCTTGTGCGCCATCGCAGTCTGAAATCACCTGGCAGTACATCGGGAGTGGCCAGGAACGGCCGCAGCGCGTGTTGCCCCTCTGCATGATGCAGGGACGCAGACAGACCGGAATGACCAATGAAGGGACTCGAACCCAGCTTGCTCGAGAAACTGTTTGACGATGCCCCCAAGTCCAATGGGGGAGGGCATGTGTTCAAGTCCATATCGCTGGACCAGTACAAGGAATCGATCGCCCGCGACCTGGAAGGCCTGCTCAATTCACGTGCAGCGTTCCAGGAAGAAGACATGGCCGAATTCCCGAACTGCAAGCAGTCGCTGCTGACCTACGGCCTGGCGGATTTTTCCGCGATGAGCCTGGCCAACGCCTATGACCGCGCCGCCATTTGCCGCTCGCTGGAGCAGGCCGTGGCCCGCCATGAGCGCCGTTTGAAGAACGTGGGGGTCAGCCTGGAGGTTGGCTCGCAGTTCGGTGGCGGCCTGCACTTCACCATCAACGCATTGCTCGATCTGGAGCCGGCCCGCGAGCCGGTCAGCTTCGATGCGATGCTGCAGCCGTCGACCCTGCAGTACCAGGTCAGCCGCACCCGTCGCCAGCAGGCGACCAGCTGACATGCAGGATCTGCTGCCCTATTACGAACGCGAACTGGCTTACCTGCGCCGCTACGGCCGCGAGTTCGCCGATCGCTACCCCAAGATTGCCGGTCGCCTCCAGCTCAATGCCGAAGGCAGCCAGGACCCGCATGTCGAGCGCCTGATCGAAGCTTTCGCGCTGCTCAGTGCACGCGTCTCCAAGCGCATCGAAGACGATTACCCCGAATTCACCGACGCCCTGCTGGACGTCCTGTATCCGCACTACCTGCGGCCGTTCCCGTCGTGCTCGATCGCCCATTTCGACATGGACGGGGTGTCGTCCAAGCTGAGCGCCCCGATCACCGTAGCGCGCGGCACGGCCCTGCAGTCGCGCCCGGTGCGCGGTGTGTCCTGCCGTTTCCGTACCGCCTTTGATGTGGTTTTGGCACCGATTGCGGTGCAGTCGGCGGTCTACCGCGGCGTGGCCGAAGCGCCGATGGCCACCAGCCTGCCGGCCGGCAGCGGCGCGCAGGTGTCGCTCAGTTTCCGCCTGATGTCTGACCAGGCCAGCTTCGATACGCTGGGCACCGACGCCCTGCGCCTGTTCCTGGACGGTGAGCCCTCGCTGCGCGCGTCGCTGCGCGATGCCCTGGCGCTCGGGGTCAAGGTGGCCTATGTGGAGGCCGACAACAGCGGCCGCTGGCGTCGTCTGGACGAGGTGCCGCTGCGCCAGGTCGGCTTCACCGAAGACGAATCGCTGGTCGACTTCCCGGCGCGCTCGCACCCGGCCTATCGCCTGCTCACCGAGCTGTTTGCCTACCCGGAAAAATTCGGCTTCGTCGACCTGCTGCTGAAGCCGGTCACCGCCGGCGCCAGCCGCAGCTTCACCCTGCACCTGATCCTGCAGGCCAGCGCCCCCGAGCGTGGCAACCAGCTGGTCCTGGAGGACCTGAGCGCCAGCAACGTGCGTCTGGGCTGCACGCCGATCGTCAACCTGTTCACCCAGCCCGGCGAGCCGATCCGCGTGACCCATCGCACGGTCAGCTACGCGGTGCTGGCCGATGCGCGGCGTGCGTTTGCCTACGAGGTGTACTCGATCGACTCGGTGCACCGCATCCGGCAGACGCCACAAGGCGAAGTGATCCAGGCGTTCCGTCCGTTCTATTCGCTGCACCACGGCGAAGACCCGGACCGCACCGGGCAGTACTGGGTGTCGCGTCGCGACGAGGACATCGCGCGGCAAAGCCCGGGCTTTGAAACCGAGATCAGCTTCGTCGACCTGGCCTTCAACCCGACCCTCCCGCAGACCGACACCGTCAGCCTGGAGCTGACCTGCAGCAACCGCGACCTGCCCAGCCACCTGGCCCATGGCGTGGTCGGCGGCGATCTCACCCTGGAAGGCGGCACGCCCGCGCGGGCCATCAGCCTGCTGCGCAAGCCGACCCGGCCGTTGCGCTTCCGCCAGGGCAAGAACGCCCAGTGGCGCCTGATTTCGCATCTGTCGTTGAACCAGCTGTCGCTGACCGGCAGCGGGCTGACCGCGCTGAAGGAGATGCTGCGGCTGTACGACCTGTCCGGCAACAACGTCTCGGCCCGGCAGATCGACGGCATCCTGGCGTTAGAGCAGCACCCGGTGACCAGCTGGATGTCCGGCAAGCAGTTTGCCTCGGTCGTACGCGGCCTGGAGATCCGCCTGACCATCAACGAGAACCATTTCGTGGGCGCCGGCATTGCCGCGTTTGCCCAGGTGATGGATCACTTCTTTGCACTGTACGTGCATGCCAACAGTTTCACCCGGCTGGTGCTGGTTTCCAGCGACAGCGGTGAGGAGATCGTCCGATGCCCGGCGCGAAGCGGCGAATCGATCCTGGCGTAGCCCAGCAACTGCTCGCCGAACCGCACCGCTTCGAGTTCTTCCAGGCGGCGCGGTTGTTGGAGCAGGTGTTCCAGCGCCAGGGCGTGAAGGCAGGCCAGGCCGTGCCCATGCGGGTGCGGTTCCGCAACCCGTTGTCGCTGGGTTTTCCGGCCACCGAGTTGAGCTCGGAATGCGTGGCGTACAGCCTCAAGGGTGACAAGCTGGAAGACGCCGCGGCAATCGACCACGCGCTCGAGCACGAGACCCTGGCCGAGGTGCACCTGACCCCGCATTTCATGGGGTTGCTGGGCACCTCCGGTGCGTTGCCGCTGCACTACACCGAAACCCTGCAGATCCGCGAGCTGTACGATCGCGACCGCACGGCACGCGCGTTCTTGGACATCTTCTCCACGCGTGCGGTGTCGCTGCATTACGCGGCGTGGAAGAAGCACCGGTTGGCCCTGCAGTACGAGATCGACCGGCGCGAGCGCTTCCTGCCGCTGATCATGTCGCTGTTCGGCATGGGCATGAACGAACTGCGCGACCGGCTGGTGGATGGGCACGGCGACGTGTTCGATCAGGCCTTTGCCTATTACGCCGGCGCGGTGCGGCAACGCCCGGTGTCGGCGGCGCTGATGCAGCGGGTGCTGGCCGACTACTTCCAGGTGCCGCTGGCGCTGGAGCAGTTCGTCGGTGCCTGGTACCGGGTGCCGGCCGGGCAATCCACGCGCCTGGGCCAGGCCAACGCCACGCTCGGCGCCAGTGCGCTGGCCGGCGACCGGGTCTGGCAGCGCGACCTGCGCATGCGCCTGAGCATCGGCCCGCTGCGACGGGAGCAGTTCGATGATTTCCTGCCCGGCGGCAGCGCCGAGCAGGCGCTGGCCAAGTGGCTGTCGCTGCTGACCGGCGGCACGCTGGAATACGAAGTGCGGTTGGTGCTGCGCCAGGAAGACGTGCGCGGCGCCGGGCTGGGTGCCGGCGTCGGCGCGCGGCTGGGCTGGGACAGCTACATGTGCTCGCGTGCCGCCGACGGCCCGCGTTCGGACACCACCTACGGCATCCATACACTGCAATGAACAGGTCGGGGCAGGGCTGACCGGCCGCTGCCCTTCATCAACAGGTTTCAGCAAGGAGCGCGTTTTCCCGCATGAGCATCAATCTCAAGACCCTGATCAGCAAGCTGGACGATACCTGCCGTCTGGCCGCCGAGCGTGCCGCCAACCTGTGCATGTCGCGCGGCAACTACGAGGTTGATCTGGAGCACCTGTTCCTGGCGCTGCTGGAGCAGCCGCACAGCGATTTCGTGTTGATTGCCCGCCGCTGCGGCATCTCGCCCGATGCGCTGGAACGCGACCTCTCCGACGAGATCAGCCAGTTCAAGACCGGCAACGGCCGCACCCCGGTGTTTTCCCAGCACATTCCCAAGCTGTTCGAACACGCCTGGCTGATCGCCTCGCTGGATTCGGAGACCAGCCGCATCCGCAGCGGCCACCTGCTGCTTGCGCTGATGACCGAGCCGGAGCTGTCGCAGCTGGCCTACCGCGGCTCCAAGCTGTTCGTGCGCTTCAAGCTGGACGAGCTCAAGCACGACTTCGCCAAGCTCACCGAGGGCTCGCAGGAAGCTACCCAGACCGTGCGCAACGCCGATGCGGGCGCAGGCGAGGGTGACCTCGGCGGCGAGACCGCTGCGGCCGTGGACGGCGGCAAGGGCGGGCTGTCCAAGACGCCGGCGCTGGACCAGTTCACCACCAACCTGACCGAGCGTGCCCGCGAAGGTCGCATCGACCCGGTGATCGGCCGTGACGGCGAGATCCGCCAGGTGATCGACATCCTGATGCGACGCCGCCAGAACAACCCGATCCTCACCGGTGAGGCCGGCGTCGGCAAGACCGCCGTGGTGGAAGGGCTGGCCCGCCGCATCGCCGACAAGGACGTGCCCGACGTGCTGCTGGGCGTGGAGCTGCACACCCTGGACATGGGCCTGCTGCAGGCCGGTGCCAGCGTCAAGGGCGAGTTCGAGAACCGCCTCAAGAACGTGATCGACGAGGTCAAGAAGAGCCCGCACCCGATCATCCTGTTCATCGACGAAGCCCACACCATGATCGGTGCGGGTGGCACGGCAGGCCAGAATGACGCCGCCAACCTGCTCAAGCCGGCCCTGGCCCGTGGCGAGCTGCGCACCATCGCGGCCACCACCTGGAGCGAGTACAAGAAGTACTTCGAGAAGGACGCCGCGTTGGCGCGTCGCTTCCAGGTGGTCAAGGTGGAAGAACCCACCGAAGCCCTGGCCGCCGCGATGCTGCGCGGCATGGTCGGCCTGATGGAAGCGCACTTCAACATCCGCGTGATGGACGAAGCCGTTACCGAAGCGGTGCGCCTGTCGCACCGTTACATCAGCGGTCGCCAGCTGCCTGACAAGGCCGTCAGCGTGCTCGACACCGCCTGCGCGAAGGTGGCACTCGGCCAGAGCGCCACCCCGGCGATCATCGAAGACACCCGCAAGCACCTGGATCGCCTGGACGCCGAGCTGGCCGCGCTGCAGCGCGAAACCGCCGGCGGCGCCAACCACCATGCCGAGCGTCTGGGCGAACTGCAGCAGCTGCAGGCCGATGCCCGGGCCGTGCTGGCCACCAATGAAGAGCGCCTTTCGCTGGAGCGTGCCCTGGCCGACCAGATCCGCCAGCTGCGCCAGCAGATGGAGAATGGCGGTGCCGAGGCGGCTGGCAGTGAGGCAGCCCCGGCTGACGCCGTCGCCGCCGAGAAACCTGCGGCGCGTGGCAAGAAGGGCGCCGCAGCCTCGGTGTCGCCGCAGCAGGCCGAACTGGACCGCCTGCTGGCCGAACTGCGCCAGCTGCAGGGCGACACCCCGATGGTGCCGCTGCAGGTGGATGGTGGCGTGGTGGCCGAAATAGTCTCGGCCTGGACCGGCGTGCCGCTGGGCCGGATGGTCAAGGACGAGATCCGCACGGTCCGCACCCTGGGCACCTTGCTGGTCGACCGCGTGATCGGCCAGGACCATGCGCTGGAGGCCATCGCCCAGCGCGTGCGCACCGCCACGGCCAAGCTGGAAGACCCGAACAAGCCGCGCGGTGTGTTCATGTTTGTCGGCCCGTCCGGCGTGGGCAAGACCGAAACCGCGCTGGCGCTGGCCGACATCCTTTACGGCGGTGAGCGCAAGCTGATCACCATCAACATGAGCGAGTACCAGGAAGCGCACAGCGTTTCCGGCCTCAAGGGCTCGCCCCCGGGTTACGTGGGCTACGGCGAAGGTGGCGTGCTGACCGAAGCGGTCCGCCGCAACCCCTACAGCGTGGTCCTGCTGGATGAAGTGGAAAAGGCGCATCCGGACGTGCTGGAGATGTTCTTCCAGGTGTTCGACAAGGGGCAGATGGACGATGCCGAAGGCCGCGAGATCGACTTCCGCAACACCCTGATCATCCTGACCTCCAACATTGGCTCCTCGCAGATCATGCAGGCCTGCCTGAACAAGCCGGCCGAGGAGATCCCCACTGCCGACGCACTGGGTGAAGCCCTGCGCCCGGTGTTGATGAAGAGTTTCAAGCCCGCGTTCCTGGGCCGCATGAAAGTCGTGCCGTACTTCCCGATCAACGACGACGTGCTGGCCCAGATCATCGCGCTCAAGCTCGGCCGCATCCGCGACCGAGTGGCGGGTAACCACAAGGCCACGTTCTTGTGGGACGACAGCCTGGTCGAGGCCGTGCTGTCGCGTTGCACCGAGGTGGATTCAGGTGCACGCAATGTTGATCACATCCTCAACGGTACGCTGCTGCCGGAGGTCGCGGAAAGCGTCCTGGCGGCGATGGCCGAGGGGAACCGGATCAACACCATCAAGGTGACCGCAGGGAAGAACGGCGCCTTCAAATACAAGCTGTCCTGATTGTCGACTGGAAAGGAGATACGAATATGGATTTCTACGGATTCAACCGCGCCAAGGCCATTGCCAACTGTGGCAGCCTGGAACTGGGCCTGGCCCGCGACACCAACAACGTGCGCGCCTGGAACCGCCTGCGCCCGGAGCACATCGTCGAGCTGCTGCACGGTGCCGCCGCCGATGCCCGCCAGGATGCCCGCAACCTGGCCGCACAGATCAGCCGTGGCGCCTGGCGCATCCAGACCCACGCACCCGCGCAGGGCAAGGCCAACCAGCTGGTCAGCAATGCCCGTGAAGTCTCGATCACCGCTGGCGGCCGCGACTACCGCCTGCTGCTGAACGAAGGTGCCAAGCTGCAGCTGGAACGTATTACGCAGTCGGCCTGATAGAGGCCCTCAGGTGCACCCGCCGCAGAAGCGGCAGGTGCACCGGGCTGCTCTTCGGTGCCATGCGCGGAGAGCTATCACCCAGCTGGAAACGTGTGACATATGACGTGTGCGACGCAATGCCCACCCGGGGTACAGCCCGGGTGAAATATACGGTGCTTGCGCTGATCTATGCTGACGATGGATCGCTCCAGTCGAATTCACTGGGCTAATGAATGCGGGGATGGATCATGGATTCCGTAACCAAGATACTCGCCGCGCTTGCGGCACCGGGGCAGGCACAGCGCCTGCTGCAGCTGCGCACCTCGCTGGGGAGCGACTTGCTGGTGGCCGAGTCGCTCAATGGCGTCGAGCAGATCGATGGCGTGGGTTTCGTGTTCGACATCATCGCGTTGTCGGCCGATGCCAACCTGTCGCTGGACAGTCTGCTTGGGCAGCCGGCATTGCTGCAGATGCAGGCCATCGGCAAC
>NZ_JBFTIS010000017.1:0-119339 GCF_056395005.1 Stenotrophomonas sp. 10N36
CTGGGGCCCCATGCCCTTGGAGGCGAAATAAAGGAGGAGGTGGCGGCCGCAGGCCGACGCCGGGGGACATTCGCCGGAAAGGGCATGGGGCCCCAGCGCCCGACCCGCCGACGGCTGCGCCTGGAAAGCGTCAAAGCACGTTTCTTCACCTGGAAAGCGTCAAGCACGTTTCTTCTTGCCCCGCTTATGGGCGAAGAACCAAAAAAAAGCCCGGTCATGCGACCGGGCTTTGATTCAACGCGTCAGGGCAGTGCTTACCAGCGCATGCCCGCGAAGGGGTTCCAGCTGGTGTCGCCCTTCACCTTCTCCAGGTAATAGGAGTAGTTGGCGGTCAGGGCGATCAGCAGCGACCACGCAATGGCGATGCCGTTGCCGACAGCCTTCGGCATGAAGGCGGCCACCACCATCACCACGATCGACAGGCCCAGGATGGTCAGGGCCTTGCGCCACATGCCCAGGATCAGGAAGTAGATCCAGCTGAAGAACAGCGCGAAGAAGTTGAAGTTGACCTTGATCTTCTCGCCGAACGGCAACTGCTTGTACGCGGCCTTGAAGGCCGGCGAACTCGGGGCGCCATGCTGGTTGAAGAAGTTGAAGCGGAACTGCCACTTCGGGCTGAGCGGTGCAGAAGAAGAGGTATTGGAATCCATGTCCGTAGTATTTGTGTAAACGCTTACATGATAGCTGTGGTGTTCGGCCCGGCGCCAGTATTTTGGCGCGTCTGCGGGGGAGTGCAGGCGCCGTCACACATTCGAAATCGATTTGATATAGGGTGCGCATTCCGCGCGGCGGGGAGCCGTGGGGCGTATTGGAATGCATCGAGAAAACCAGACCATGTCGAGTGTTGTCACCCTGCCCGAACGCGCTGAAGCGGGTCCGTGCATCGCGCCTTGCCCCATCGCCACCCAGGCCCAGCACCAGCTGGCGCAGCTGCAGTTCTCGCAGTCCGCGTCGCGTGCGTTGGCGCGCCCGCCGGTAGTGGCCGACATCGCGGCGGCCAGCACCAGCCTGACCGCCTGATCGGCGCGCGCGCGGGGACCCCCCGCGCGCTGCCACGCACGCCTCAGAAGCGCGCGGTCATGCCCAGGAAGTAGCTGCGGCCGGCCACGAAGTAGTCGGTGGCGCCTTCGGCGTACAGCTTCTTGTCGGCCAGGTTGCTCACCCCGCCGCGCACGGTCAGCGTGCTGTTGACGTGCCACGCCGCGGTCAGGTCATACAGCGTGTAGGCCTTGATGAAGGTGCTGGCGATGCCGGCCTGCTTGCCGGTGTACTGCGCCGACACCGTGGCCGAGAACGCATCCACCGGGGTCCAGTCCACCGAGGAATAGCCGGAGAACTCCGGCGTATCGATCAGGTTCTCGCCGGTGGTGAGGTTCTTGGCTTCCTTCATCCAGGTGGCCGCGGTGCGCCAGCGCCAGTGGTCGCCCATGTTGAGGTTGAAGTTGCCTTCCATGCCGCTGGTGCGGGCGCGCTCGACGTTGTCCATGCGCGTCCACCAGTACCCGTTGAAGAAGCCGAGGGGTTCGTACTCGATCTTGTTCTTGAAGTCGGTATGGAAGTAGGTGAGCCCGGTGTCCACGGTGCCGTTGTCGAAGTTGAAGCCGATCTCGCGGTTGGTGCTGGTTTCCGGATCCAGGTTCGGGTTGCCGGCCATGTAGCAGCCGCCGGTGACATAGCCCAGCGGGCGCAGCGAACCGCAGCCGCGGCCGCCGGACTGGGTGGCGGCCGACGCCGCGTTCTCGGTCAGGCTGGGCGCACGGAAGCCCTTGGAGATGCCGCCGCGCAGCGTCCAGCTTTCGGCCGGGTGGTAGACCAGGTACGCACGCGGGCTGACGTGGCTGCCGAACTGTTCGTGGTGATCCAGGCGTGCGCCCAGGGTCAGGGCCAGCGTTTCATGCAGCTTCAGTTCGTCCTCGACGAACACCGCCCAGGTATCCACTTCCAGCGATGCGCCATTCACCGGGTTGCCGGCGTAGTCCACCGGGGCCTGGCCGATGGTGTCGGTGTTGGTCAGCTCCTGGCGCTTCCACTGCCCGCCCACGCTCAGCTGGTGGTCCACCCACAGGGTGAACGGCGTGCTCAGGCTGCCTTCCAGGATCATGTCCTTGGCTTCGGAGCGGCCGGTCGGGCCGATGTCGTTCTTGAACTCGGTCCAGTAGCCGGTGACCTTGGAGGTACCGAAGGACCAGTTGCCGGTGTGGCTCAACGACAGGCTGGTGCGCTTGAGCTCGCTGGCGCCCCAGGCGCCGTCGCCCTCATCCTCCAGCGAGGTGCTGGCAAAGGCCTGCTGCACGCCATAGCCCGCTTCGAACTGCAGGCTCTGGGCGTCGCTCAGTTTCCAGTCCAGCAGGGCATCGAAGTTGCGGTCCTTCTCGCCGCCATAGGCATTGCCGTACACGCCGCCATTGCTGCGGTCCGAGTCGCGGTTGGTGTAGCTGGCGCCCACGCGCATGCCGATGTTCTCGGTGAGCGGGCCGGAGAAGTTGGTGCCGATCTGCTGGGTGTCCCCGCGCTTGCCGTCCTGCGGCGAGGTGTAGCTGTGGGTGGCGCTGCCGCCCCAGGTGTCGCCGATGCGGCGGGTGATGATGTTGATCACCCCGCCCATCGCATCCGAACCGTACAGCGAGGACATCGGGCCACGCACCACTTCGATGCGTTCGATCTGGTCCGGCGAGATCCAGTTGAGGTCCTGGCGGCCCAGGTCCGGGCGGTAGTTGGTGGAGGCCGAGCTGCCCACGCGCTTGCCGTCCACCAGGATCAGCGTGTAGTTGGACGGCATGCCGCGCAGCTTGATCTTGGACTGCTCACCGGCGGCGCTGAGCCCGCCGGTGACACCGGGAATGCGGCTGAGCAGGGTGCCCAGGTCATGCACGGGCTGGCGCTCGATATCCTCGCGCGAGATCACGCTGATGCTGGCCGGGGCATCCTTGATCCATTGCTGGTTGCCCGAGGCGGTGACCACCACGGTGTCCAGGTTCTTGGCGGCGGGCTCGCCGGCGGCGTCGGCCAGCGCAACGGCAGGGGTGGCCAGCAGCAGGCACACGGCCATCGCCAATGGTGCGCGGACCAGGCGCGCGGGACGACCGTGCAGGGGGGAGGGGCGGGGAGCAGACATGAGGGTCTTCCATGGAGGGGTAAGAGGTACCCGACCGGGAAGCGACTCGCGAAGACAGCACGACGAAGCAGGCAACCCGACCGGAGGGACTGCGCACGGCGGGGGTGCCGGCGCGTCTGGGTGGGTAGTGCGGTAACGCATGCCTGCCTGGTTAACGTAATGATAACCGTTTACAAAATGAATGGGGAGAGGCCCGTGCCACAAGGCCTGCGGCGTTCTGTCGCAGCGGGCGTGCCGATCGCACGGCCCGATCTGCCTGAATGGGGAGAAATCACGAAAGGAACTTTCGCGCCCGGCTTACATTTGCCCCCCTATGCTGAGCCGCATTTTTCGTCTCGGTACGGTGGAGAGTTCGTGGGTTCCGGTAGTGACAGACAACAGCTGCGTGCCGGCCATGGCCCCGCGCAGGCAGGACGCAAGCACGCCGCTGGGCGTGTCGGGATCTGGATGACCCTCACCGCACCGGGCACGCCCGGCCTGTCATCACCCACGCAGGGGCGCCACCGATGAGTGTGCAAGCCGTCATGCACGTGGCCGATGCCGGGCAGGCGATCCTGCCGGCCGAAGCGCCGATGTCGATGCCCGAGCAGTCCTTCAAGGACGGGCGGCTGCAGGTGCCACGGCAACGCACTGCGCCCCGGATGATGGCGCTGCGGCGCTTCTACATCCTGGGCGGCACGGCAGCGATGACCATCGCCGCGACCGTGATGATGTGGAAGGTGCTGGCCATGAACGGCATCAGCGTGCTCGAAGCGTGCCTGCTGGTGCTGTTCGTGGCCCTGTTCGCGTGGATCGCGCTGTCGTTCTCCGGCGCGGTGGCCGGCTTCCTCACTGCGGTGTTCGACCGGGGCTACAAGCTCGGCATCGACCCCGACCAGCCGTTGCCGGTGGTCCACACCCGCACCGCGCTGCTGATGCCCACCTACAACGAAGACCCGCGCCGGCTGCTGGCCGGGCTGCAGGCCATCTACGAATCGGTGGCCGACACCGGGCAGCTGGCGCAGTTCGATTTCTTCGTGCTCAGCGACACCCGCCGCGAGGACATCGGCCTGGCCGAAGAGCAGGCCTTCGCCGCGCTGTGCGATGCGGTGGGCGGACACGAGCGCCTGTTCTACCGGCGTCGCGGCGACAACAGCGGCCGCAAGGCCGGCAACATCGCCGACTGGGTGCGCCGCTTCGGCGGTGGCTACCCGCAGATGCTGATCCTGGACGCCGACAGCCTGATGACCGGCGACACCATCGTGCGCCTGGTGGCGGGCATGGAACACAACCCCGACGTCGGCCTGATCCAGACCCTGCCGGCGGTGATCGGCGGGCGCACGCTGTTTGCGCGCATGCAGCAATTCGGCGGCCGCGTGTACGGGCCGGTGATCGGCCGTGGCGTGGCCTGGTGGCACGGCGCGGAAAGCAACTACTGGGGCCACAACGCCATCATCCGTACCCAGGCCTTCGCCGAGAACGCCGGCCTGCCCGCGTTGCCGGGCCGCGAGCCGTTCGGCGGCCACGTGCTCAGCCATGACTTCGTCGAAGCGGCCTTGATGCGCCGCGGCGGCTGGGCCACGCATATGGTGCCCTACCTCAAGGGCAGCTACGAAGAAGGCCCGCCCACCCTCACCGACATGCTGGTCCGTGACCGGCGCTGGTGCCAGGGCAACCTGCAGCACGCCAAAGTGGTCGGCTCCAAGGGCCTGCACTGGGTGAGCCGCATGCACATGATGATCGGCATCGGTCACTACTTCACCGCGCCGATGTGGGGCATGTTGATGCTGGTCGGTATTGCCATCCCGCTGTTCCAGGGCGGCATCGATTTCAATGAAATGCTGCACCTGTCGCCGGGCGTGTACTGGCGCCACCAGGACGAAGAGAAAGTGATCCGCATGTTCGCCATCACCATGGTGGTGCTGCTCACCCCCAAGGTGCTGGGCTACATCGCCATGCTGCTGGACCGGGTGGATCGCCGTGGCTGTGGCGGCGGCATCCGCGCGCTGTTGTCGATGCTGCTGGAAACCGTGCTGGCCGCGCTGATGGCACCGGTGGTGATGTACGTGCAGTCGCGCGGCGTGGCCGAGGTGCTGGCCGGCAAGGATTCGGGCTGGGATGCGCAGCAGCGCGACGACGGGGGCATCTCCTGGCCGGCGCTCATCCGCGGCTATGGCGGGTTGAGCGTGTTCGGGCTGTTCATGGGCACCCTGGCCTATGCCGTGTCGCCGTCGCTGGCGGCGTGGATGGCCCCGGTGGTGGTGGGCATGGTGCTGGCCATTCCGGTGGTGGCGCTGACCTCCTCGCGCAGTGCCGGCACGGTGATGCATCGGTTGCGGCTGATGGAGATTCCCGAGGAAACCGCACCGCCCAAGGTGCTGGTGCGCGCCGCCGAACTGCGCAAGGCCGCCGCGGAGCACCCCACGCTGGGCTGAGCGGCGCGGCATAATGCGGTTCGAACGTATTGGAGCCGCACCATGCTGGACAGCGTCATCAACGAAACCGGCACCGACCCGCAATGGGCGGTGCTGTGGCTGCACGGCCTGGGCGCCGACGGCAATGACTTCGCCCCGATCGTGCCCGAGCTGCTGCGCCCGCATTGGCCGGCGATCCGCTTCGTGTTTCCGCATGCGCCGGTGCAGCCGATCACGATCAACAACGGCGTGCCGATGCGCGCCTGGTACGACATCGTCAGCATGGACTTCCGCTCGCGTGCCGACGCGGCCGGCGTGGCGGCCTCGGTGCAGGCGCTGGACACCCTGATCGACCAGCAGGTGGCGGCCGGCATTCCGGCCGAACGCATCCTGCTGGCCGGGTTCTCGCAGGGTGGGGCGGTGATCCTGAGCGCGGTACTGCGCCGCAGCCGCCCGATCGGTGGCCTGATCGCGCTGTCCACCTACCTACCCGACCCGGAAACAGCCGCCGCCCAGCGTGACCCCGACGGTATCCGGCCGCCGGTGTTCATGGCCCACGGCGTGCAGGACCCGGTGATTCCGCAGGCGATTGCCGCGCACACCGCGCAGACCTTGAAGGACCTCGGCTTCCCGCTGGAGTGGCATTCCTACCCGATGGCCCACCAGGTCTGCGCCGAGGAACTGGAGGCGCTGGGCGACTGGCTGGACGCACGGTTCCGGGCCGCCTGAGCCATGAACGACCCCCGCCAGCAGCCGTGGTTGCCCGAGCTGTGCCGGTTGCCGCGGCTGGCGGCGATGCTGGGCCTGGCCGAGCTGGTGGTGGTGGTGGTGGCATTGGCGCCGGATGGCAGCCGCCATTGGAGCCTCTCTGATTTCCTGTCGGCCAGCGGCTTTGCGCTGTGGCTGTCGCTGGCGGTGACGGTGTGCCTGTGCGCGGCGCGCACCGCGTTGTCGCGGTTGCCCGAAGCGGCCGGCACGGCGCTGGCGGTGGCCATGACCGGGCTCATCGCCGCCGCCTGCGCCGGCATCGTGCACGGCCTGTATGGCGTGCTCGATGCACAGAGCTTCGCCCGGCACATCGGGTTCTGGCGCTTCACCCTGGGCAGCGCCACCATGACCGCCCTGATCGTGGCGCTGGCGCTGCGCTACTTCTATGTGAGTGATCGCTGGGCCGCGCAGGTGGTGGCCAACGCGCGTGCCCAGGCCGACGCGCTGCAGGCGCGGATCCGCCCGCATTTCCTGTTCAACAGCATGAACCTGATCGCCAGCCTGGTGCGCCGCGACCCGGTGGTGGCCGAGCGCGCGGTGCTGGACCTGTCCGACCTGTTCCGCGCGGCGCTGGGCGCGGGCGAGGGCGACTCCACCCTGCAGGCCGAGTGCGAACTGGCCGAGCGCTACCTGTCGATCGAATCGTTGCGCCTGGGCGAACGCCTGCAGGTGCAGTGGCAGCGCGACGAGCCGTTGCCGTGGTCGTTGCCGATGCCGCCGCTGGTGCTGCAGCCGCTGGTGGAAAACGCCGTGCTGCACGGCATCTCGCGGTTGCCCGGCGGCGGCACCATCGTCATCGCGTTGTCGTGCGTGAATGGCCAGCTGCATATCCGCGTGCACAACCCCGCGCCGGACCCGCAGGCCCGCGCGCTGCCGCTGACCCAGGGCGCCGGCCACGCCCAGCGCAGCATCGCCCACCGGCTGGCGTGGCGCTTCGGCCCGGCCGCGCGGATGACGGGAGCATGGAGCGACGGCTACTATGCGTGCGACATCACCGTCCCGGTGCCGTGAGGAAACAGCCTTGAAGGTGGTCATTGCCGACGATGAGCCGCTGGCCCGCGAGCGCCTGCGCAGCCTGCTGGCCGAACAGGCCGGGGTAGAGGTGGTGGCCGAGGCCGAGAACGGGGAGCAGGCGCTGCATGCCTGCGCCGCGCTGCAGCCGGACCTGGTGCTGCTGGACATCGCCATGCCTGGGCTGGACGGCCTGGAAGCGGCCCGTCACCTGGCTACCTTCGACCCGCGCCCGGCGGTGGTGTTCTGCACCGCCTACGACGCCCACGCGCTGTCGGCCTTCGAGGCCGCCGCGATCGACTACCTGATGAAACCGGTGCGCCCCGAACGGCTGGCTGCCGCGCTGGAGCGCGCGCGCACCTTCCTGGCCGGGCGCAGCGGGCATCCCGGTACGCCCAACCAGCAGGCGCGCACCGTGTTGTGCGCGCGCCTGCGCGGCAGCCTGCGGTTGATCCCGATCGAGGACATCCACTACCTGCAGGCCGAGGAAAAGTACGTGGTGGTGCACCACGCGCGTGGCGAAGACCTCCTCGAGGAATCGCTGAAATCGCTGGAAGAAGAATTCGCCGGCCGCTTTGTCCGCATCCATCGCAACTGCCTGGTGGCCCGCCACGAGCTGCTCGAGCTGCGACGAAATGGCGCAGGCCAGGTCCAGGCCGTGCTGCGCCATGGCAACGCCCCGCTGGAAGTGAGCCGGCGCTGCGTGGCCAGCATCAAGCAGGATCTCCTGTAGGTATCGACCGTTGGTCGATACGCCGCTTGCCGGCGCAGCGAAGCGCGCCGGCGCTGGTCGATACGTCGCTTGTCCGCGCAGCGAGGCATGCCGGCGTTGGCCGATACGCGCTGCTGCGCGGATAATGGGCGGCATGACAACCCTGCGCATCGCCACCCGAAAGAGCCCGCTTGCCCTGTGGCAGAGCGAACACGTTGCCGACCGCCTGCGCGAGGTACACCCCGGGCTGGACGTGGTGCTGGTGCCGATGAGCACCCGTGGCGATGAAGTACTGGACCGTTCGCTGGCCGCGATTGGCGGCAAGGGCCTGTTCCTGAAGGAACTGGAGCTGGCGATGCTGCGCGGCGACGCCGATTGCGCGGTGCACTCGCTCAAGGACGTGCCGATGGAGCTGGACGCACCGTTCGCGCTGCCGGCCATGCTGACCCGCCACGATCCGGCCGACGGCTTCATCTCCAACCTGTATGCCTCGGTGGACGCGCTGCCGATCGGCGCGCGCGTGGGCACCTCGTCGCTGCGCCGCCAGGCCCAGTTGCGCGCACTGCGCCCGGACCTGGAACTGCTGGACCTGCGGGGCAACGTCAACACGCGCCTGGCCAAGCTGGACAACGGCGGCTACGACGCGATCGTGCTGGCGGTGGCCGGGCTGGAGCGGCTGGGCCTCGGTGGGCGCATCGTGGCCCGGTTGAACGCACCGGCGTGGTTGCCGGCCCCGGCGCAGGGCGCGGTGACGGTGGAATGCAACGGCGACGACGCACGGGTGATGGCGTTGTTTGCCGCACTCGACGATGCGCGCACCCGCGCCTGTGTGGAAGCCGAGCGCGCCATGAACCGTGCGCTGCATGGCAGCTGCCACGTGCCGGTGGCCGGGTTCGCGCAGTGGGAAGGCGAGGATCTGTTCCTGCAGGGCCTGGTGGGCGGCGTGGCCGATGGCCGCCTGGTACGTGCCGAGGCGCGGGGCCCGGGCCGTGACCCGGATGCGCTGGGCAGGCAGGTGGCAGCGGGGTTGCTGGCCGGTGGGGCGGGGGAGTTGTTGGGGGTGTAGCTGGGGTGTCGGGCTGCCGCCCGCCGGGTTTAGGGCAGCCGGGTTGAGGGCAGCCGACCAACGGTCGGCTCTACCCGGGGGTAGAGCCGATCGGGGACATCATTTGAATTTGTAGACCACGTTCATGGTGGTCAGCGTGTCGGTCTTGCGCTTGTCCTCGGCCACGTCGCTGTTGTAACGCGCCTGCCAGCCGGCCTTCAGTGCCAGGTGTTCGTTCATGCTCACCGACACGCCGAAATCGTTCTGGCCGAAGGTGTTGTACGAGCCCGATTCCACCAGCAGCGTGTTGACCAGGTCGGTGTTGGGGGTCAGCGAGTACTTCACGTCGAACAGGCCACGGCCGATCAGGCCGGTGCGGGTTTCGTCGTCTTCGGTGTTGTGCGTGCGGCGCACACCGGGGCCGATCTGCGCGTCCATGTAGAAGCGGTCGCCTTCCACCAGCCGGGTGCCGTAACCCAGACCGAACGAGCTCTGGCGGTCGTAGGTGGCGAAGTCGTCGCGTTCGTAACGCACCGTGGCCGTCAGCTGGCGGTGCTCGCCCAGCTGCAACGCGCTGCCGGCGCTGCCGGTGTAACGGTTGGCGGTGGTGTTGCGGCGCTTGGTGACCGTGCCGTCATCGGCGGTCTCGACATATTCCGAGCGCGAACGCAGCCCGAACAGGTCCATGCTGTGCACCCAGTCGTCGTCGGTATAACGCAGGCGCAGGCGGCCGTTGGCACTTTCGGTGTTGCTGTTGCCGCGGGCCGAGGCGAAGCCCAGCTCACCGCCGCTGCCGCTCCATGGCGAGGTCATCGCAGCCAGATCGGTGGTGTCCTGGGCAAACGCCGCCGGGGCGCACAACAGCAGGGGAACAAGCAACGAGACGCGCAGGGACATCAACGGTTCTCCGGATCAACCAGTGGGGGACGGGCAACGGGGGATGATACTTGATGCATCCAGCGTGCAATTCCCGCCATCTACCGCCGCTTTAGGCGGGGTTCGGTCGAATGCCCTGTTCAGGGAAGGTCGATGCGCAGCGCCGGGTCGTCGAAACGCGAGAAGCGCAGCGTGATCCGGAACGTCTCGCCCTTGGTCTGGCCCTGGCGCTCGATCTGCACCGGCAGGCCCTGTGCGTTGATCCAATACAGCATGCCGTCCGGCGCGGCGCTGGCATGGCGCACCCGGTATTTGTGGGCCGGTTGCCCGCCGATGGCATCACTGCCCAGGTCTTCCACCTGCAGCTGGGCCGGGGCCAGGTCCGGCGGCAACGGGTTGCGCCACTGCGCCAGCAGGCCCGGCGGCACCGGCACCTGGCGGACCTCGCCGGCGCGCTGCAGGAAGAAGGTGTCGCCGATGATCAGCTGCGGGCCGTCATCGGTGACCAGCCGGTAGCGGTCCGGGGCAACGAAGTCCATCGTCGCCTCGACCGTGCGCGGCCCCTGCATGCGCAGGCTGGCGTGGAAGCTGCGCAGCTGGCCGAAGCGCTGGCTGGCGCCCAGCACCGCCTGCACCGGATCCACCGCGGCCGGCACGCTGCCCTGCGCCGGGGTCGGCGCGGTGGCGGCCGGATCGGGCGCACGCGCGCAACCGGACAGCAGCAGGGACAGCACGGCAAGGGCAGGTAACAGTCGCATGACAGGCGGCAACGGGGTTTTCGGGGGCTCCACGATAGCCGAAGATGATGCCGAAGCCGCCACAACGACGGCGACTCGGACATAATCGGGTCATGGACCGATACGAACGCATCAACGCCCTGCATCGCCTGCTCAAGTCCGCCCGTTACCCGGTGACGGTGGCCACCCTGCAGGAAAAACTGGAGTGTTCCCGCGCCACCGTCTACCGCGACCTGGCCTTCCTGCGCGATGCGCTGATGGCACCGGTGGAGGGTGACGGCGAGGCCGGCTTCCGCTACCAGGACGACGAAAGCGACCGCTTCGAGCTGCCCGGCCTGTGGCTCAGTTCCGAAGAACTGCACGCGCTGCTGGCCTCCCAGCACCTGCTGGCGCGTACCGGTGGCGGCGTGCTGTCCTCGGTGCTGGCACCGCTGCAGCAGCGCATCGAAGGGCTGTTGGCCGCCCAGGCCGGCGTGTCCACCTGGCCGGTGGACCGGGTCCGGGTCATTCCGCACCGCGGCCGCAAATTCGACGAGGCCAGCTTCCGCGCCGTGGCCTCGGCCGTGCTGGAGCGCAAGCAGCTGGCGTTCGAATACCGCGCCCGTTCCACCGACGAGGCCACCAAGCGCACCGTGTCGCCGCAGCGCATGACCCACTACCGCGACAACTGGTACCTGGATGCCTGGGACCACGGCCGCGAGGGCCTGCGCAGTTTCGCGGTGGACCGCATCTACAAGGCCCGGGTGGTCGACACCGTGGCCCGCGACGTGGATGACACCGAGCTGGACGAACAGCTGGGCGCCAGCTACGGCATCTTCTCCGGGCCGCCCAAGGGCTGGGCCACCATCGTTTTCAGTGCCAAGGCCGCGCGCTGGGTGGCCGACGAACATTGGCATTCCAAGCAGCAGGGGCGCTTCCTGGCCGACGGCCGCTACGAGTTGAAGGTGCCCTACAGCGTGTCGCGCGAACTGCTGATGGACGTGCTGCACTACGGCTCGGACGCGGAGATCATCGAACCGGTGATGCTGCGCGAACAGGCCAAGGCACTGCTGGCGCTGGCGCTCAGCAATTACGAGTGACCGCCGGGCTCATGCCCGCCGGTCATATGCCACCGATACCGCACGGCCGGGGTGTGCGGTAAGGTTGGGCGCTATCGCTGCCCCCGGATACCCCCCATGAAGAAGTACCTGCTGCTCCCGCTGCTCGCCGCCTCCTTGGCCCTGGCCGCCTGCGGTAAATCCAACCCTGATTCGAAGAAGCTGGTGGTGGCCGCCACCGCCGTGCCGCATGCCGAGATCCTGGCGGTGGTCAAGCCGATCCTGCAGAAGGAAGGCCTGGAGCTGGACGTGCGCGTGTTCAACGACTACGTGCAGCCCAACGACCAGCTGGTGCAGAAGCAGGTGGACGTCAATTACTTCCAGACCGAGCCCTACCTGGACGCCTACAACCGCGACCGCAAGACCGACCTGGTCAAGGTCATCGGCGTGCACATCGAACCGTTCGGTGCCTACTCGCGCCGGTTCAAGTCGCTGGACGAGGTGCCGGTCGGCGCCGACGTGGTGATCCCCAACGACCCCAGCAACAACAGCCGCGCGCTGATCCTGCTGCACAAGGCCGGGCTGATCACGCTGAAGGACCCGACCAACGCGCTGGCCACCCAGCGCGATATCATCGCCAACCCGAAGCAGCTGAAGTTCCGCGAGCTGGACTCGGCCATGCTGCCGCGCGTGCTCGACCAGGTCGACCTGGCCCTGATCAACACCAACTACGCCCTGGATGCCGGGCTAAACCCGACCCAGGACGCGCTGGCGATCGAAAGCAAGGACTCGCCGTACGTGAACTTCCTGGTAGCCCGCCCGGACAACAAGGACGACGCCCGCGTGCAGCAGCTGGCCAAGGCGTTGACCAGCCCGGAAGTGAAAGCCTTCATCGCCGAGAAGTACAAGGGCGCGGTGTTGCCGGCGTTTTGACTGAGGTGGGTCCGACCCAGGGTCGGACACCCCGCCAAAAAAAGGTTCTTCCGGGTCTGTCGCGAGCGTGTGGGCCCCGTCGCGGCCGGTAGGCCCCTGGTGCAAATGTCCCCCGGCCGCGACGGGGCTCGGCTTGCGGCATGGGCGGGAAGCCAAGGCTTTTTCCTGTAGTCGTTGGGTCGGGCGCTGGGCCCCCGTGCCCTTGGAGGCGAACTAAAGGGGGAGGGGGCGGCCGCAGGCCGACGCCGGAGGACATTCGCCGGAAAGGGCATGGGGGCCCAGCGCCCGACCCAACGACACCCGCGCCTGCAAAGGGCCCACGGTTCTGCTGGCCCCGCAGACGGGCGAAGACCCGAAAACTCACCCCACCCGGAACCCCATCGTGGCCTGTACCGCCTGCTGCCAGCCGGCGTACAGCGCCTCGCGCTGGTCCACTGCCATCTGCGGCATGAAGCGCCGGTCCACCGCCCACTGCGCGGCGATCTCGTCCCGGCTGCCCCAGAACCCCGTGGCGAGCCCGGCCAGGTAGGCCGCGCCCAAGGCAGTGGTTTCAGCTACCTGCGGGCGCACCACCGGCACGCCCAGGATGTCGCTCTGGAACTGCGCCATGAAGTCGTTGCCGATCGCACCGCCATCGGCGCGCAGCTCCTTCAGTTCGATTCCGGCATCGGCCTGCATCGCGGCCAGCACGTCGCGGGTCTGGTAGGCCATCGACTCCACGGCGGCGCGGATGAAGTGCTCCTTGCGCGTCCCGCGGGTGATGCCGAACATCGCCCCGCGCACGTCGCTGCGCCAGTACGGCGCGCCCAACCCCACAAAGGCCGGCACCAGGTACACCCCGCCGGTATCAGGCACGCGTTCGGCATAGGCCTGGCAGTCGCTGGACCTGCCGAACATGCGCAGCCCGTCGCGTAGCCACTGCACCACCGAACCGGCGACGAAGATCGAACCTTCCAGCGCGTACTCGACCTTGCCGTCGATGCCCCATGCCAGCGTGGTCAACAAGCCGTTGCGCGATACCACCGCCTTGTCGCCGGTGTTCATCAGCATGAAACAGCCGGTGCCGTAGGTGTTCTTGGCCATGCCGGGCTCGAAGCAGGCCTGCCCGAACAGTGCGGCCTGCTGGTCGCCGGCGATCCCGGCGATGGGAATGTGCTGGTCGAAGAAGAACTGCGCCTGGGTGGTGGCATACACCTCGCTGGAGCTGCGCACCGGCGGCAGCATCGCGCGCGGAATGTTGAACACCTGCAGCAGCTGGTCGTCCCAGGCCAGGGTATGGATGTTGAACAGCAGCGTGCGCGCGGCATTGCTGTAGTCGGTCACGTGCGTGGTGCCACCGCTCAGGTTCCACACCAGCCAGCTGTCGATGGTGCCGAACAGCAGCTCGCCACGCTCGGCGCGGGCCTGCGCGCCGTCCACATGGTCCAGGATCCAACGGATCTTGGTGGCCGAGAAATACGCATCGATCAGCAACCCGGTGCGCTCACGCACCAGCGGCTCATGGCCTTCGGCCTGGAGCCGCTCGCAGATCGCATGGCTCTGCCGCGATTGCCACACGATGGCGTTGTGGATCGGCTGGCCGGTGGCCTTGTCCCACACCACCGTGGTTTCGCGCTGGTTGGTGATGCCGATCGCGGCGATGCTGCGCGGGTCCACCTGCTCGCGGTTGAGCAGTTCGGTCAGCGTGGTGTAGACGCTGGTGAGGATCTCGCGTGGGTCGTGTTCCACCCAGCCGGGCTGGGGAAACAGCTGGGTGAATTCGCGCTGCGCACTGCCGACGCTGCGGCCGGCGCGGTCGAACAGGATCGCCCGCGAACTGGTGGTGCCCTGGTCGATCGCGAGCACGTACTGCTTGTCCATGCGTTGCTCCGTACAACGAATCAAGGGTGGCCCGGCCGGTGACATGCGACGGCCAGCGCCCCAGCCTACGCCATCGCCGCCACCCGCTGCGCGGCGTACTGGGCCAGTACGTCGCGTTGCGCCGCGTCCAGCCGCAGGCCCAGCTTGGTGCGGCGCCACAGCAGGTCATCGAGCGTGCGCACCCATTCGTGCGCGATCAGATAATCCACTTCGCGTGCGTACAGGTCCGCGCCGAAACCGGTGCCCAGCTGCACCGTGCTGGCCGCGTCGCCGAGCACGGCACTGGCGCGGCTGCCGTAGCGTCGAGCCAGCGTGGCCAGCAGCGACGGCGGCATAGCCGGGTACTGTTCCTGCAGGCGTGCCAGCACCACCGGCGCAGCACCGATGTCGCCGCCGGGCAGGGGCGCGCCGTCGGCGGTCCACGCCGGTTCGCCACGGCCCAGCGCCGCGCCGAGCTGGTCCACGGCCTCCTCGGCCAGGGTGCGGTAGGTGGTGAGCTTGCCGCCCAGCACGCTCAGCAGCGGGGCCTGGCTGGCATCCAGCTGCAGGCGGTAATCGCGGGTGACCTTGGCTGCGTCGTGGTGGTGGTCGGCCAGCAGCGGCCGCACCCCGCTGTACTGCCAGACCACGTCGGCCGGCTGCACCGGCGTGCGCAGCCAGCGGCTGGCCGCCGCGCACAGGTACGCCACCTCGCTGCCGGCGGCCTGCACCTCCGCCGGGTCGCCGTCGTAGTCCACGTCGGTGGTGCCGATCAGGGTGAAGTCCTGCTCGAACGGCACCACGAACACGATGCGCTGGTCCGGCTGCTGCAGCAGGTAGGCGCTGTCGTGGGCATACAGGCGGGGCACCACGATATGACTGCCTTGTACCAGTCGCAGTCCGATCGGTGCGTCCATGCCGGCGCGCTCCAGCAGATTGCCGGCCCAGGGCCCGGTGGCGTTGACCACGGCGCGGGTCCGCAGGCGCTGCACGCGGCCATCGGCGTGGCGCAGCACCGCCCACCAGTGGTCGCGGTGGCGGATGAGTTGTTCGCAGCGGGTGCGCACGTGGATCTGCGCGCCGCGTTCGTGTGCGTCCAGTGCGTTGAGCACAACCAGCCGCGCATCATCCACGCGCGCATCGGAATAGCTGAAGCCACTGCGGAAGCCCGGTTGCAGCGCCGCACCGCGCGGGTCGCTGCGCAGGTCCAGCCGCCGCGAGCGCGGGAACGCGCTGCCGGCGTGGCCCAGGTGGTCGTACAGCCACAGCCCGGCGTGCAGCATCCAGCCCGGCCGCAGGTGCGCGGCATGCGGCAGCACGAAGCGGGTAGGGACCACCAGGTGTGGGGCCAGGCGCTGCAGCACGCTGCGCTCGCGCAGCGCCTTGCGGACCAGCCCGAACTCGCCGTACTGCAGGTAGCGCAGGCCGCCGTGGATCAGCTTGGTACTGGCGCTGGAGGTGTGTGAGGCCAGGTCGTCCTGTTCGCACAGGCACACCGACCAGCCGCGCCCGGCTGCGTCGCGGGCGATGCCGGCACCGTTGATGCCGCCGCCCACCACCAGCACGTCGAGCGGGTCCTGTCCGGTTCCGGTATCGCCCATGCGCGCTCCCCGTTTCGCGTCAGGGCCAGTATTGCCGGGCGTGGGGAAAGGGGGAATGAAAGGTGTGGCTGAAAACAACAACGGGCCCGCGAGGGGCCCGTTGCGTTACTGCCTGTTGGCTGGCCGGTGCTTAGAAGCGGGCACCGATGCCGAAGCCGACGGTCCACGGATCCAGCTTGGCCTTGTCGCCGGTCTTGTCACCGTTGACGGTCAGTTCCGGGCGCGAATGCATGTAGCGGGCATCGGCGCGGGCGAACCAGGTGCTGTTGATGTTCATGTCCACGCCCACGGTGCCGATGGCGCCCTTGGCGGTTTCCAGCCCGATGTGACCTACGTCGCTGGCCAGGTCTTCATTGCTGAAGTTCGACTCGTAGTAACCGACGCCCACGAACGGACGGAACACATTGTCGGCCTGGCCGAAGTGGTACTGGCCGCTCAGCGCGATTGGCTGCTGCTCAACCGTGCCCAGGCGCGCACTGTCGGTGCCGCGCACGCGGTGGTCGAACTTGTCGGCTGCGCCCCACAGTTCCACGGCCCAGTTGTCGTTGATGTAGTAGCTGAAGCTGACCGTCGGCGCCGGGCCACCGTCCACCTTGCGCACGCCGTCGATGGGATCGTTCTTGGGCTGCAGCAGCGACACGCCGCCGACCACGGCAAAATGCTTGCCCGAGGCGGTGTCGTCAGTGGTGGTGGTGTCCTGCGCGAAAGCGGCCGGTGCAAAGGCCAGTGCGGTCAGGGTTGCCAGGGTCAGGGTACGGATGGAGCGCATGGGGGAATCTCCTCAGGTATTTTTTTGTTCTGGGCCCCGTTGCTTCCGGGGCGAGGCAAACGTAGTCCCCGCAACATGAATCGAATCCGACGCGCGTTAAATTTTAGTTTGTTCCGTTCAGCGAACAGCGGAAAATCCCTGCAATCGCGGGCAATTCGGCCGGCGAAGATGTTCATGCACCTGTTGGAGATGTGATGGAAGCAACCACGTGCATCGGCTTGCCCGCGCAGGTATCGCCGCAGTGCCGCGTGCTGGTGCTGGGCTCCATGCCCGGCGTGGCGTCGCTGCAGGCCGCGCAGTACTACGCACATCCGCGCAATCGGTTCTGGCCGCTGATGCAGTTGTTGTGCGGCGTGGAGGCAACGCTTGCCTACCCCGCGCGCATCGCCGCACTCAACGCGGCCGGCGTGGGCCTGTGGGATGTCATCGGGCGCTGCGAGCGACGTGGCAGCCTGGATGCGTCGATCGTGCGCGGCAGTGAAGTTCCCAATGCGCTGCCTGCACTGATGGCCGGGTTGCCCCGGCTGCAGGCCATCGCCTGCAACGGTGGTACTGCCCACCAGCTGTTCATGGCGCGCATCGCACCGGCGCTGCCAGCCGCCGATGGGGCGCCGGCGGTCTGGGCGCTGCCGTCCACCAGCCCGGCCAATGCGGCTTGGCCGCTGCCCCGGCTGCAGGCGGCATGGCAGCCGCTGGCCGACGCGTTGCAGGGCTGAGGGCCTGGCCCGGGCCGGACAATACGGTACCGACTGGAAAATACTGCTTCGTGCTGTACCAAGCACAAGCCCGCCAAGGCAGGCCACTGCAACAGCTTGTCCCGGGACAGGGGCAGCAAAAAATCGCCCAGCCGGTTGGCGCTGCCGCCTCCTGCCCTACAATAGGCGATTCCCTACACCAGATTGCCGGAGTTATCCCCATGGCCGAAATCAAGGAAGCACTTGTCCCCGATATCGGTGACTACAGCGATATCCCGGTAATCGAGGTGCTGGTCGCCGTTGGTGACACCGTCAAGAAGGACCAGGGCCTGGTCACGCTGGAATCGGACAAGGCCACGATGGAAGTGCCGTCCTCGGTGGCGGGCGTGGTCAAAGAGATCAAGGTCAAGATCGGCGACAACCTGTCCGAGGGCAAGGTCGTGGCGCTGATCGAAGTGGCCGAAGGCGAGGCCAAGCCGGCCGCCGCCGCTGCCCCGGCTGCCGCCGCCAAGACCGAAGCTGCCGAAACCGCGACCAAGGTCGAGCCAGTTGCCGCCCCGGCGCAGCCGGACAAGCTGGCCGCCCGCGAGATCGAGCAGGCCGCCGCCAAGCCGACCCAGCCGGCCCCGGCCGCTGCGGCCCCGTCGGCCGGCGCGCCGACCAGCCCGCCGGTGCAGTTCAACGCCGACAGCGTGCTGCCGCAGAAGGTGCCCTATGCCTCCCCGGCGGTGCGCGTGTTCGCCCGCGAACTGGGCGTGGACCTGAACCAGCTGAGCGGCACCGAGAAGGGTGGCCGCATCACCAAGGGCGACGTGCAGAAGTTCGTCAAGTCCGCGCTGACCGGCGGCGTCGCTGCCAGCGGCGGCACCGTGGCCGCCGGTGGTGGCCTGAACCTGCTGCCGTGGCCGAAGGTGGACTTCAGCAAGTTCGGTGAGGTCGAGGTCCAGCCGCTGTCGCGGATCAAGAAGATCTCCGGCGCCAACCTGGCCCGCAACTGGGCCATGATCCCGCACGTCACCCAGTTCGAGCAGGCCGACATCACCGAGCTGGAGGCCCTGCGCGTGGCCCTGAACAAGGAAAACGAGAAGGCCGGCATCAAGCTGACCATGCTCGCCTTCCTGGTCAAGGCCAGCGCCGCCGCGCTGAAGAAGTTCCCCGAGTTCAACGCTTCGCTGGATGCCAGCGGCGAGAACCTGACCCTGAAGAAGTACTTCAACATCGGCTTCGCCGCCGATACGCCGAGCGGCCTGGTCGTGCCGGTGATCCGCGATGTCGACAAGAAGGGCGTGGTGCAGATCGCGCAGGAATCGGGCGAACTGGCCAAGAAGGCGCGCGACGGCAAACTGGGCCCGGCCGACATGAGCGGTGGCTGCTTCTCGATCAGCTCGCTGGGCGGGATCGGTGGCACCGCGTTCACCCCCATCGTGAATGCACCGGAAGTGGCCATCCTGGGCGTGTCCAAGTCGTCGATCCAGCCGGTCTGGAACGGCAAGGAATTCGCGCCGAAGCTGATGCTGCCGCTGTCGCTGAGCTACGACCACCGCGTCATCGACGGTGCGCTGGCCGCCCGCTTCACCACCTACCTGTCGCAGGTGCTGGCCGACATGCGGCGCGTGCTGCTGTGAGGCAAGGCCTGGCGTTGCAGCCGGGCAGGGCCGCCATGAAGCCGGGCAGAGCCCGGCTCTACGTGGCTTTGGTGCTGGGCATGGTGCCGGCGGCGCAGGCGCTCGCGGCGGACTGCAGCTCCGGCCTCGGCCGCGGCTGGCCGCCGGCGGTGGGCAACTACGGCCAGGCCGTGGAAACCCTGTTCGAAGGCAAGGCACAGCCGGCGCTGTCGCTGGTGACCCTGCCCAAGAGCGGGGTTGAAACCGGCGTGGCACTGCTGCCGGGCACCCAGGACCAGGAATGGACGCTGCGTTACAGCCGCGCCGACAAGCGGGTCTACAGCTGGAACAACAGCGCCCGCCAGGGCGGTCTTGAACTGCGCGTGGACCAGGAGCCGGACCAGTACCAGGTCAGCATCCCGGCCGCGCTGGCACAACGCCTGGTGCGCAGCTGGCAGGCCGCGCTGGACGCGGCGGTGCCGGCCGACCGCAAGGCACCGGTGCTGGAGGGCGAGGTGTTGTCCTTCCAGGTGGACGGCCAGCGCTTCAGCGGCCCGCGCCCGGAATGCGGTACCGGCAAGCTGATGATGAAACAGGTGGCGCTGCTGATCGAAGCCAGCGACACCAAGGAAAAGAAGCTCGACCGTCGCTGGAAAGATCTGGACGAGTCGCTCGACGAACTGCAGCAACTGCTCGCCGGCACCGCCGGCTGAGTACCAGGAGAACAACAATGGCCGCAATTGAAATCAAGGTTCCCGACATCGGCGATTACAGCGGTGTGCCGGTGATCGAACTGCTGGTTGCCGTGGGCGACACGGTGAAGAAGGACCAGGGTCTGGTCACGCTGGAGTCGGACAAGGCAACGCTGGAAGTGCCGTCGTCGGCCGCTGGCGTGGTCAAGGAAATCAAGGTCAAGCTCGGCGACAACCTGTCCGAGGGCGACGTGGTGCTGTTGCTTGAAGCCGAAGGCGAGGCCGCCGCACCGGCTGCGCCGGCCAAGGCCGACGCACCCAAGGCGGAGGCCGCACCGGCCAGCAAGCCGCCGGTGACCCCGTCGCACCGCGCCCCGGCCGAACCGGCTGCGCCGCAGCCGGCGCTGTCGTCGGGCAAGCCGGCCGACATCGAATGCAAGATGGTGGTGCTGGGCGCCGGCCCGGGCGGTTACACCGCCGCGTTCCGTTCGGCCGACCTGGGCGTGGACACGGTGTTGATCGAGCGGTACGCCAGCCTCGGCGGCGTCTGCCTCAACGTGGGCTGCATTCCGTCCAAGGCGCTGCTGCATGCTGCCGCGGTGATCGATGAAGTCGCCCATGCCGGTGATTTCGGCGTCGAGTTCGGCGCGCCCACGATCACCCTGGACAAGCTGCGCGGCTACAAGGAAAAGGTGGTCACCCAGCTGACCAAGGGCCTGGCCGGCATGGCCAAGCAGCGCAAGGTGCGCACGGTGCAGGGCCTGGCCACGTTCGTATCGGCCAACGAGCTGGAGATCGTCGGCGACGACGGCAAGACCCAGCTGCTGCGTTTCGAGCAGTGCATCATCGCCGCCGGTTCGCAGGCGGTGAAGCTGCCGAACTTCCCGTGGGACGACAAGCGCGTGATGGATTCCACCGATGCACTGGAGCTGRCCGAGGTGCCGGGTTCGTTGCTGGTGGTGGGCGGCGGCATCATCGGCCTGGAAATGGCGACGGTGTATGCGGCCCTGGGCAGCAAGGTGACGGTGGTGGAGTTCATGGACCAGCTGATGCCGGGCGCCGACAAGGACCTGGTGAAGCCGCTGGCCGACCGTCTGAAGAAGCAGGGCGTGGAGGTTCAACTGAAGACCAAGGCGTCGGGCGTGAGCGCCGATGCCAAGGGCATCACGGTGACCTTCGAGGCCGCCACCGAAGGCGAGACGCCCGCGCTGGCGCAGGGCACCTTCGACCGGGTGCTGGTGGCCGTGGGCCGCTCGCCGAACGGCAAGAAGATCGGGGCCGAGAAGGCGGGCGTGCAGGTCACCGAGCGTGGCTTCATTCCGGTGGACCGCCAGATGCGCACCAACGTGCCGCACATCTTCGCCATCGGCGACATCGTGGGTAACCCGATGCTGGCGCACAAGGCCACGCACGAGGGCAAGCTGGCCGCGGAAGTGGCCTCGGGCGAGAAGAAGGAGTGGGTGGCGCGGGTGATTCCGTCGGTGGCCTACACGAACCCGGAAATCGCCTGGGTGGGCGTGACCGAGACCGAGGCGAAGGCCAAGGGTCTGAAGGTGGGCGTGGCGAAGTTCCCGTGGGCGGCCAGTGGCCGTGCGATCGGTATCGGTCGTACCGAGGGCTTCACCAAGCTGATCTTCGATGAGGAGACGCACCGCATCATCGGTGGCGCGATCGTGGGCGTGCACGCCGGCGATCTGCTGGCCGAGATCGGGCTGGCGATCGAGATGGGCGCGGAGGCCGAGGACATCGGTCACACCATCCACGCGCACCCGACGCTGAGTGAATCGGTGGCGATGGCGGCGGAGATCTACGACGGCACCATCACCGATCTGTACATGCCCAAGAAGCGGTAAATCACGACCGTTGGTCGCGACACCGGTTCAACAAAGACCCCGGCAAACGCCGGGGTTTTTCGTTGCTACGTGGTGCGGGGCGGGGCTGTGTCTTTGCCTGCTTTGGTCGCGACCGGATGGGCCCCTTCGTGGCCGGCAGGTCTTTCTGCAAATGTCCCCCGGCGCCGGCCTACGGCCGTCACCTCCTCCTTTATTTTGCGAAAGACCTGCCGAAGAAACGGTAGGTCACGACCGTTGGTCGTGACACCAGTTCAACAAAAACCCCGGCGTTTTCCTGAGTTTTTCTTTGTTGCGTGGCGCGGGGCGGGGCTGTGTCTTCGCTTGCTTTGGTCGCGACCGGATGGGCCCCTTCGTGACCGGCAGGCCCTTCTGCAAATGTCCCCCGGCGCCGGCCTGCGGCCGTCACCTCCTCCTTGATTTTGCGAAAGACCTGCCGGCCACGAAGGGGCTCGGCCTGCTGCAAGAAACAGCGTCGCTCCGTGGCGTCCTCCACACCTGTTGCCTGACAGCCTATCCAAACAAAAAACGCGACAACAGGTTGCCCTGTTGCCGCGCTCGGAGAGAGGTGCTGCGGTTGCTTAGAAGGTGACGCTGATACCGGCCACCGGGCCCTTGAATTCCTGCTTCAGGCCGATGGTGCCGTCGCTGCCCTTCTGGTCGACGTCCAGCTTGAACCAGTCGTAGCCGGCGAACACGCCGAAGTTCTGGGTCAGGCGGTAATCCACGATCGCATTGGCGCGGGTCAGGTCGCCCTTGTAGTCGTCGAAGTTGCCCCAGCTGGTGTTGAGGTACTGGCCCTGCAGCGTGATCAGCCACTTTTCCGACGGCGTGAAGCTCATGCGGGCGCCCACGACCGGGGCCACACCGTCGGCCTTCTCGTCGAGGAAGCGTCCCTGGTACAGGTCACCCACGTCGGCATAGGCCTTGGTGCTCACCTTGGCGTACTCGGCACCCAGCTGCAGGCCGAGGTCGAACTTCTCGGTGTCCACCACCGAGTAGTCGTACACCAGGCTGGCCACCTGATACTTCAGCTCGCCCTTGACGAAGCTGTCGGCCGGCACGGTCACGCCGCCGTAGGAAATGTCCTGGCCGAGCGTCTCGCGGCGGTCCTTGTCGTACTTGAAGTAGTTGAACAGCAGGCGCTGGCGGTCGCTGATGCGGAACATACCGTCGATGCGCGGCTCCCACTCCTTGCCACCCAGCTTGAAGTCTTCGGAGAAGCCCACGTCCTGGCCGGCAACGGTGGTGTTGCCGCGGATCGTGTTGTCCGAATCGATGTTCATCGCGCCCAGGCGCAAGGCAAAGCGATCATCACCTTCAGCGGCGCTGGCAGTGTTGGCGTGGGTCAGTGCCGCCATGGCCAGCGGCAGGGCGAGCAGGGGGAGCATCAGGCGCATCGGTGTGTGTCCTTGCAGTGATTCATTGATGTGGAATCACTTTGCCCAGCGCCGCGTCCACCATTCGTGAACGTATGGTGGACGCTGTGTGTACCGTTCATGCACCGGGGCGTGCCGTCGGTCACATCGGTGGCCGCAACCCGCCCTGTAGCCCGTTCAGGCAACCCGCCGTGGCGCGCATTCGGCGCCAACGACCGGGCCGAAGGCCGGAAAAAAAGTGGCCCCGGAGAGAGTTCGGGGCCACTTTGGGGTGCCAGACCTGCCACAAGGGCGTCGACGAGGATCGAAATGAGCAGGTCGATTGATCTGACAGGAGGCTGCGACCAAAGTTCAATTGGTGCGTCGCAACAGGCGCAGAGCCAGTCAGGCCGGGATTAGCCCGCCGGTGGAACGCAAAATCTGTGGCGATGCAGCAACTTGCGGCTATCCGGGATGAACAGGGGGCGGTTGTCTCGCAAATTGTCCCGTTGCTATAATTTGGCGGCTCGACGGGGCGCTTGCTTGCGACCTCGGCCTTTCTACTCAAGATCTTGCAGGACATACGTGTGCTGAACTCCGTTGATTCGGGTCGGCGACTGATGCTGCGCGCAGCGGTTTACCCGCTGGCTGCAGTGGCTGTCCTGGCTCTGGCCTTCCTGCTGCTGGCAGGAACGATGTACGCCCTGGGGGCGCTGGCATCGGGTGTGGCGGTGTCGGCCGGTGGCTGGGTCGCGGCGCGCATGGCGCTGGGTGGCGGGGTGCAGGCGGCTGGATCGGCAATGACCCGCCTGATCCTGGCCGTGGTGGCAAAGTGGGTACTCGTTTTCGGTGTCCTGATGGTGGGGTTCCTGGTCTTCAAGCTGCCTGCATTGGCGCTGTTGGCCGGTATCGCCGTCGGGTTGATGTTCCAGGTCCTGGCTCTGGCCAGGCGCTGATCCCCTTTATTTAACTCAAGGTTCCGGACACATGGCAGGCGAGGCGCTGACACCCACCTCCTACATCCAACATCACCTGCACAACCTGACGTTCCATATGCAGGAAGGTGGTTTCTGGGCGATCCACGTCGACACCATGGTGACTTCGGTCCTGATGGGCCTGTTGATGGTGTTCGGCTTCTGGATGGCAACCCGCAAGGCCACCGCCGGCGTGCCGGGCAAGTGGCAGGCGTTCGTGGAGATCTGCCTGGAGTTCGTTGACCGCCAGGCCAAGGACACCTACCACGGCACCAGCAAGCTGGTGACCCCGATCGCCATCACGATCTTCTTCTGGATCCTCCTGATGAACCTCATCAAGATGATCCCGGCCGACTTCATCGCCCTGCCGCTGGAAGCCCTCGGCGTGCCGTACTGGAAGCCGGTCCCCACCGCCGACGTCAATGCCACCCTGGGCATGTCGATCAGCGTGTTCTTCCTGATGCTGTTCTTCGCGTTGCGTGCCAAGGGTATTGGTGGCTTCACCAAGGAATTCCTGACCGCACCGTTCGGCAAGTGGATGATGCCGTTCAACCTGATCCTCAACATCGTCGAGTGGCTCAGCAAGCCGATCTCGCTGGCGATGCGACTGTTCGGCAACATGTTCGGCGGCGAAATCGTCTTCCTGCTGATCTGGGTGCTGGGCAGCGCGGGTATCGCCGGCGCCATCGCAGGCGGTGCATTCGGCCTGGGCTGGATGCTGTTCCATCTGCTGGTGATTCCGCTGCAGGCCTTCATCTTCATGATGTTGTCCATCGTGTACCTGAGCCTGTCGGAAGACGCTCACTGAGTTTTCGCTTCACCCTTCATCCGTTTGTTTCTAAACCCTTAGCTATTCAAAGTTCCAGGAGAAAACCATGTACCTCGCCGTCCTGACCAACCTCGCCCAAGTCCAGAGCTCCACCGTCCTCGCCGTCGGCATCATGATCGGCCTGGCCGCGCTCGGTGCCGGTCTTGGTCTGGCCATCATGTCCGGTAAGTTCCTGGAATCGGCTGCCCGCCAGCCGGAACTGATTCCGGTCCTGCAGGTCCGCATGTTCATCACCGCCGGCCTGATCGACGCCGCGTTCATCATCTCGGTCGCCGTCGGCCTGCTGCTGGCCTTCGCCAACCCGACCATCGGCGAGTTCGTTGCCCGTCTGCCGGCCGTTGCAGGCTGATCCAGCGAAAGCGAAACGATCAGGCGCCGTGTGCGCCTGATCGCGGATGAAGGAAAGGCTGCGCCGCCTTGGGCGGCGCAACCACCCCATCACCCCAGATTGAGCGAACCCCATGGATATCGGTTTTACCCTCGTTGCCCAGGCACTGGCTTTCGCCGGTCTGATCTGGATCATCGCGACCAAGATCTGGCCGCCGTTGATGAACGCCATCGAAGAGCGCCAGCAGAAGATCGCTGAAGGCCTCGCCGCTGCCGACCGCAGCCAGAAGGATCTGGCCCAGGCGCAGGAAAAGGTCAACGAAGCACTGAAGGATGCACGCGGCAAGGCCAACGAGATCATCGACCAGGCCCACGCGCGCGCCAACCAGATCGTTGAAGCCGCCAAGAATGAAGCCATCGCCGAAGCGAACCGCCAGAAAGATCTGGCCCACGCTGAAATCGAGGCTGCCGCCAACCGTGCCCGTGAAGATCTGCGCAAGCAGGTATCCGCACTGGCCGTGAGCGGTGCCGAAAAGCTGCTCAAGCGCGAAATCGACGCCAACGCCCACAAGGCGCTGCTCGACGAGCTGGCATCGGAGATCTGATCGATGAGCCAGGCCCTCACGCTTGCACGCCCGTATGCCCGCGCCGCGTTCGCGACCGCGCGCGACGAAGGCACGTTCGCGCCGTGGTCGGACGCGCTTGCGTTCTCCGCCCATGTAGCCGCCGACCCACGCGTGGCGGCCTTGCTGTCGAATCCGGAGCTGGACCGCGGCGATGCCGTCGCGTTGCTGGTGCCGGAATCGTCCAGCGAGACCTTCGGTCGCTTCCTGGCCATCCTGGCCGAAGCGCACCGTCTGCCGCTGCTGCCGGAAATCGCCGGCATGTACGACCAGCTGCGCGCCGACGCCGAACACGTGGTCAAGGCCACCGTGACCTCGGCCACGGAACTGTCCGCCGCTGAACTGGACGCCATCAAGGCCGCGCTGCGTAAGCGCTTCGGTCGTGAAGTGGACGTCTCGACCGCAGTCGATGCTTCGTTGATCGGCGGTGCCGTCATCGACGCCGGCGACGTGGTCATCGATGGCTCGCTCAAGGGCAAGCTGTCGCGCCTGCAGACCGCGCTCGCTAACTGAATTCATTTAACGTCCGGCGTGATCGCCGGCACTAGGACTTGACGATGGCAACCACGCTCAACCCCTCCGAAATCAGCGAACTGATCAAGAACCGCATCGAGAAGGTCAAGCTGGCCGCGGAATCGCGCAACGAAGGCACCGTGACCAGCGTGTCCGACGGCATCGTGCGCATCTTCGGTCTGGCCGACGTGATGCAGGGCGAAATGATCGAACTGCCGAACAACACCTTCGCCCTGGCCCTGAACCTGGAGCGCGACTCGGTCGGCGCCGTGGTCCTGGGTGGCTATGAGCACCTGCGCGAAGGCGACGTCGCCAAGACCACCGGTCGTATCCTGGAAGTGCCGGTGGGTCCGGAAATGCTCGGCCGCGTGGTCAACGCGCTGGGCGAGCCGATCGACGGCAAGGGCCCGATCGCTGCACAGGCCACCGCGCCGGTGGAGCGTGTTGCCCCGGGCGTGATCTGGCGCAAGTCGGTCGACCAGCCGGTGCAGACCGGTTACAAGTCGGTCGACTCCATGATTCCGATCGGCCGCGGCCAGCGCGAGCTGGTCATCGGTGACCGCCAGACCGGCAAGACCGCCCTGGCCATCGATGCGGTGATCAACCAGAAGAGCACCGGCATCAAGTGCGTGTACGTCGCGATCGGCCAGAAGGCCTCGACCGTGGCCAACATCGTGCGCAAGCTGGAAGAGAACGGCGCCCTGGCGCACACCGTGGTGGTGGCTGCCACCGCGTCCGAATCGGCCGCGATGCAGTACATCAGCGCCTACTCGGGCTGCACCATGGGCGAGTACTTCATGGACCGCGGCGAAGACGCGCTGATCGTGTACGACGATCTGTCCAAGCAGGCCGTGGCCTACCGCCAGATCTCGCTGCTGCTGAAGCGTCCGCCGGGCCGCGAAGCCTACCCGGGTGACGTGTTCTACCTGCACTCCCGTCTGCTCGAGCGCGCTGCCCGCGTGTCCGAAGAGTATGTGGAGAAGTTCACCAACGGCGCCGTCAAGGGCAAGACCGGCTCGCTCACCGCGCTGCCGATCATCGAAACCCAGGCCGGTGACGTCTCGGCGTTCGTGCCGACCAACGTGATCTCGATCACCGACGGCCAGATCTTCCTGGAAACCGATCTGTTCAACTCGGGCATCCGCCCGGCCGTGAACGCCGGTATCTCGGTGTCGCGTGTCGGTGGTGCGGCCCAGACCAAGATCATCAAGAAGCTGTCCGGCGGCATCCGTATCTCGCTGGCCCAGTACCGCGAGCTGGCTGCGTTCGCGCAGTTCGCCTCGGACCTGGACGAAGCCACCCGCAAGCAGCTTGAGCGCGGTCAGCGCGTCACCGAGCTGATGAAGCAGAAGCAGTACGCCCCGATGTCGATCGCCAACCAGGCGCTGACCATCTACGCCGTCAACGAGGGTTACCTCGACGACGTGCCGGTCAACAAGCTGCTGGCGCTGGAAGAGGGCCTGCACGCCCACTTCGCCAACACCCAGGGCGAGCTGATCAGCAAGATCAACGCCACCGGCGGTTGGGACAACGACATCGAAGCGGCCTTCAAGAAGGGCATCGCCGAGTTCAAGACCACCGGCAGCTGGTAAGCCGCATGTGTGGCGGGGCCTGACGGCCTCGCTTCACCGTTGAATGGCAGCGGGGCAGAGCCCCGCTATACGGGAAGAAGAGATGGCAAGCGGACGCGAAATCAAAACCAAGATCAAGAGCGTGCAGAACACCCGCAAGGTGACGCGCGCGCTCGAAATGGTCTCGGCCTCCAAAATCCGCAAGGCGCAGGAGCGGATGAAGACGTCGCGTCCGTATGCGCAGGCGATGAAGCAGGTGATCGGTCACCTGGCCCAGGCCAGCACCGATTACCAGCATCCGTTCCTGGTCCAGCGTGACGAGGTCAAGCGGGTCGGTTACATCGTGATCTCCTCCGACCGCGGCCTGGCCGGCGGCCTGAACAACAACCTGTTCCGCAAGATGCTGGGCGAAGTCCGCCAGTACCAGGACAAGGGTGCCGAGATCGACGTGGTGACGGTGGGCCAGAAGGCCTCGACCTTCTTCCGCCGCATCAAGGTCAACATGGTCGGCAGCGTCACCCACATGGGCGACGTGCCGCACCTGGAACAGCTGATCGGCGTGATCAAGGTCATGCTCGATGCCTTCACCGAAGGCAAGGTCGACCGCGTGTACCTGGTCTACAACCGCTTCATCAACACGATGACGCAGAAGGCCAGCTTCGACCAGCTGCTGCCGTTGCCGGCTGCTGAGAAGCAGGTCGCGCACCACGACTGGGACTACCTGTACGAACCCGACGCCGCGACCGTGCTGGAGCACGTGATGACGCGTTACGTCGAGTCGCTGGTGTACCAGGCGGTTCTGGAAAACGTCGCGTCCGAGCATGCAGCCCGCATGGTCGCGATGAAGTCGGCAAGCGACAACGCGAACAAGCTGATCGGAACCCTGCAGCTGGTCTACAACAAGGCCCGCCAGGCAGCGATCACCCAGGAAATTTCCGAAATCGTCGGCGGCGCGGCAGCAGTCTGACGCGCACAGTCAAAGCACACATTAGAGGATTGCAGCAATGAGTCAGGGCAAGATCGTTCAGATCATCGGCGCCGTCGTCGACGTCGAATTCCCCCGCGAGTCGGTGCCGAAGGTGTACCACGCGCTGAAGGTGGACAACACCGAAATCACGCTGGAAGTGCAGCAGCAGCTGGGCGACGGCGTGGTCCGTTGCATCGCGCTGGGCTCCACCGACGGCCTGAAGCGCAACCTGGTGGCCACCAACACCGAACGCGCCATCTCGGTGCCGGTCGGTGCAGGCACCCTGGGCCGCATCATGGACGTGCTGGGTCGTCCGATCGACGAAGCCGGTCCGGTGACCGCCAGCGACACGTGGGAAATCCACCGTGAAGCCCCGTCGTACGAAGACCAGTCCCCGGCCACCGAACTGCTGGAAACCGGCATCAAGGTCATCGACCTGATGTGCCCGTTCGCCAAGGGCGGCAAGGTCGGCCTGTTCGGCGGCGCCGGCGTCGGCAAGACCGTCAACATGATGGAACTGATCAACAACATCGCCAAGGCGCACAGCGGTCTGTCCGTGTTCGCCGGCGTGGGTGAGCGTACCCGTGAGGGCAACGACTTCTACCACGAGATGAAGGACTCCAACGTCCTGGACAAGGTCGCGATGGTGTACGGCCAGATGAACGAGCCGCCGGGCAACCGCCTGCGCGTCGCGCTGACCGGCCTGACCATGGCCGAGTACTTCCGCGACGAGAAGGACGAAAACGGCAAGGGCAAGGACGTGCTGCTGTTCGTCGACAACATCTACCGCTACACCCTGGCCGGTACCGAAGTGTCGGCACTGCTGGGTCGTATGCCGTCGGCAGTGGGCTACCAGCCGACCCTGGCCGAGGAAATGGGCGTCCTGCAGGAGCGCATCACCTCGACCAAGAATGGCTCGATCACCTCGATCCAGGCCGTGTACGTGCCCGCCGATGACTTGACCGATCCGTCGCCGGCCACCACCTTCGCCCACCTGGATTCGACCGTGACCCTGTCGCGTTCGATCGCCTCGCTGGGTATCTACCCGGCCGTGGATCCGCTGGATTCGACCAGCCGCCAGATGGACCCGCTGGTCATCGGCAACGAACACTACGACACCGCCCAGCGCGTCCAGCAGACCTTGCAGAAGTACAAGGAACTGAAGGACATCATCGCCATCCTGGGCATGGATGAACTGTCCGAAGAAGACAAGCAGGCCGTGACCCGCGCCCGCAAGATCGAGCGCTTCTTCAGCCAGCCGTTCCACGTGGCCGAAGTGTTCACCGGCTCGCCGGGCAAGTACGTGACCCTGAAGGACACCATCCGTGGCTTCAAGGCCATCGTCGATGGCGAGTACGACCACCTGCCGGAGCAGGCGTTCTACATGGTCGGCAGCATCGAAGAAGCGGTCGAGAAGGCCAAGAAGATGGCCGAGAAGGCCTGATGCGGCGGGGACGGGCACACGCCCGTCCCGACCGTGACACGGGGTGGGCATCTGCCCACCGCTGCGGAATCCCTGCGGTGGGTCACACCCGCCCCCTAGCGAAGAGAGTTACATGAGCACCATCCGTTGCGACATCGTCAGCGCCGAGCAGGAAATCTTCCGTGGTGAAGCGACCCTGGTCGTGGCCACCGGCGAGCTGGGCGAGCTGGGCATCGCGCCCAAGCATGCCCCGCTGATCACCCGCCTGAAGCCGGGCAAGGTGGTAGTGACCACGCCGAACGGCGAGCAGCTCGACTTCGCCATTTCCGGCGGCATCCTCGAGGTGCAGCCGCAGGTGGTGACCGTGCTGGCCGACACCGCGATCCGTGCCCAGGACATCGACGAAGCGTCGGTACGCAAGGCCAAGGAAGAAGCCGAACGCGTGCTGGCCAACCGTGGCGAAGCCATGGACGTCGCCGAAGCCCAGCAGAAGCTGGCCGAAGCGGTGGTCCAGCTGCAGGCGCTGGAGCGCCTGCGCAAGACGCTCAAGCACTAAGCAGCCCGTCTGCTGATGTTCGACCGCGCCGGCCTTGTGCCGGCGTTGTCGTATCTGGGCCACCGGGCGACCCGATGGCCCGGACTGTGATCGACCCGGTATCGGCGCGCGGGCAGGGCGGGCAGAATCGGCGGCATCCTTTGCCCGAGTCCTGACGATGCAGCCTGCCCGCACCCCCCTGGTCATTGCGGTCCTTTGCAGCCTACTGCTGTCTGCCCGCGTATCCGCGCTCGCGCCGTTGGACAGTCTGGGCGTCTGGGTACAACGGGTGGCGGCGCGCAACGCGATCGCCCACGACGTGGCGGCCTACAAGTTTGTGGCCGGACGCCCGATTGAAGACCCGCAGCGCGAGGCAGTCGTGCTCGCCGGAAAGCGCGAGCGCGCCGTGCAGCTGGGGCTGGACCCGGACGCGGTGGAGGCCGCTTACCGCCAGCTGATCGAGGCCAACAAGTTGCTGCAGCACGTCGATATCCAGCATTTCCTGCTGGGCAGGACGCCCTCGCCGCCGCCGTCGCTGGACGCCATCCGCGAACGCATCGATACCCTCGATGAGCGCCTGCTCTCGCACTGGGCGCAGCTGGACGACGTGCGCGCCGCGCCGGACTGCCCGCGCCAGCTGGCGCGGGCCATCGCCATGCAGGGCACGCGGGGCGCGCCGCTGGAGGAGGCCACGCGCATCGCCCTGGTGCGGGCCACCCTGGGCTTCTGCCTGCACGACAGGGTGCCAGCCGCGGGCGCACCCGATGCGGCGCAGAATGACGCCGCCGGGCATTGATGCTAGAAGTGCACCTGCCCGACATGCACCCGGACGTGCGCGGCCGGAGACTGTCATGCAGGCATTCGAAACCCCTGACCGTTCAATCAAGGAATGACCATGTTCAAGAACGCATTGATTCTCGCGGTGGCCCTCACCGGCCTGGTGGCGTGTGGCAAGAAGGACGACGCTGCCGCGCCGGCCACCCCGACCCCGGCGGCGGCTGCGCCGACCACCGCTGCCCCGGTTGCCGATGCCGGCATCGGCGCGGGCCTGCCGCAGGCCTGTGAGGCCTACCTGACCCGCGCCAAGGCCTGCTTCGACAAGTCCAACCCGCAGACGGCCGCTGCCTTCCAGCAGGGCGTGGACCAGGCCAAGGCCCAGTGGGCCACCATGCAGGACAAGACCGCGCTGGAAGCCGGCTGCAAGTCGGCCAACGACCAGTTCGCCCAGGTGGTCAGCGCGCTGAAGTGCGAATAAGTTGACCCTGCCGGGCACCGTACCGGTGCCCGGTTCCTGCGCCGGCCGCTCAGCGGTAGACGAAGCGCCGCAACAGCAGGAACGAGACGGCGGCCAGGCCGCCTTCGACGATCGGTTTGGCCAGCCAGGCATAGGCCAGGCCGAGGTGCTGCGCCGTTGTGCTCACCAACAGCGTACTGACCGCGGTCAACAGCAGCCACAGCGCCAGGAACCGTGCGAAACGCGCCCAGCCGAGGCGGTGATCGCCATCGGCAGCGAACGTATAGCGGCCGTTGAGCCAGAACCCCAGCAGCATTCCGCATACGCGGCCCAGCACGTTGGCCGGCACGGTCGGCACGCCCAATGCGGTGGCACCGACGAACACCGCCCAGTCCACGACCAACTGCACCAGGCCGATCAGGATGAAGCGGCTGCCTTGGCGGATCAGACTCACGGGACGGCGATACCGGTGCGGAAACGCAGCATGTTAACTGTCCGCGTTCTAGAATCGCAGCCACTACCGCCCAAACACGCTGCCCCATGACCCAAGCCCTGCACGTCATCATCCTCGCCGCCGGCGCTGGCAAGCGCATGAAATCCGACCTGCCCAAGGTGCTGCAGCCGATTGCCGGCCGCCCGATGCTGGCCCATGTGATCGATGCCGCCCGCGACCTGCAGCCGGCCGCCATCCATGTGGTGTATGGCCACGGTGGCGATGCGGTGCGCGAGGCCTTCGCCAGCCAGACCGACCTGCTCTGGGCCGAACAGCGCGAACAGCTGGGCACCGGTCATGCAGTGCAGCAGGCCATGCCGAACGTGCCCGACGCGGCCACCGTGCTGGTGCTGTACGGCGACGTGCCGATGATCCGTACCGACACCCTGCGCCACCTGCTGGCGCAGCCGGGCCGTCTGGCAGTGCTGGTGGCCGAAGTGGCCAACCCCACCGGGTATGGCCGCATCGTGCGCAATGCCGAGGGCCGGGTCGCGGCGATCGTGGAGCAGAAGGACGCCACCGACGAGCAGCTGTCCATCCGCACCATCAACACCGGCATCATCACCGCCGAGTCCACGGCGCTGCGCACCTGGTTGTCGCAGCTGTCCAATGCCAACGCACAGGGCGAGTACTACCTGACCGACGTGTTCGCTGCCGCCGCGCATGACTACACCCCGGCCGACATGGCGTTCGTCGAGGACGCGCAGGAAGCCGAAGGCGCCAACGACCCGTGGCAGCTGGCACAGCTGGAACGCGCGTGGCAGCTGCGCGCGGTGCGGGCGCTGTGCACGCAGGGCGCGCGGGTGCTGGACCCGGCACGGTTGGACATCCGCGGCACGGTCAGCGTCGGGCGCGACGTGCAGATCGACGTCAACGTGATCCTGGAAGGCCGGGTCGAACTGGGCGACGGCGTCAGCATCGGGCCGTTCACGCGGCTCAAGGACGTGTCGCTGGCCGCGGGCACCGTGGTCAAGGCGCACTGCGACCTGGACGGCGTGGTCAGCGACGGCGCGGCGGACATCGGGCCGTTCGCACGCCTGCGCCCGGGCACGGTGCTGGCCGCCGGCAGCCACGTGGGCAACTTCGTGGAAACCAAGAAGGTCACGCTGGGGCCGGGCAGCAAGGCCAACCATCTCACCTACCTGGGCGATGCGGTGATCGGGGCCAAGGTCAACATCGGTGCGGGCACCATCACCTGCAACTACGACGGGGTGAACAAGTCGCAGACCACCATCGGCGACAACGCCTTCATCGGCTCCAACAGCGCGCTGGTGGCCCCGGTGGTGATTGGCGCAGGCGCCACCATCGCCGCCGGCTCGGTCATCACCCGTACCGCCCCCGACGGCAAGCTCACCCTCGCGCGCGCGCGGCAGGAAACCATCGACGGCTGGAAGCGCCCGGTGAAAAAATAAAGGCGGGCAGGCGCTCACCATCGGTAGGCGCCCATCGCCGGTAGGTACCCACCGCCGGTAGGTGCCTACCGTTGGTAGGCACACGCTCCTACGCCTTGGCCGTCCGACGCCACGACCAACGGTCGTGGCCTACACCGGCAAAAAAATCTGACGCGCGCCATCGCGCACCCGGTAATGCCGGCGGCTGGCCGGCAACCAAGCGATACGGGTAGTGCCGGCCGCTGGCCGGCAACCCGACGATGCCAACGCCCCGTAGTGCCGGGCTCTGCCCGGCAACCCGATTAGACCGGCAGAAAAATCGCCACGCACAACCCGCCTTCGCGGCGGTTCTGCAGCGAAATCCGACCGCCGTGCGCTTCCACGATTTCCCGGGTAAGCGCCAACCCCAACCCGGTGCCGTTGCGCTTGGTCGAGTAGAACGGCATCAACGCGTTCTGCAGCACGGCTTCATTCATGCCCTTGCCGCGGTCCAGTACTTCCAGGCGCAGCCACTGCGGCAGGCGGGTCAGGCGGACCTCGACATCATCATTGGGCGGCTCGGCATCGCCGCCCGCTTCATGCGCGTTCTTCAGCAGGTTCAGCAGCGCCTGGCCCAGCTGGGCGATATCCACCCGGCTGTGCAGGTCGTCGCCGATGCCCTGCATGCGGAATGGAATCTGGTGCTGCAGGCTGGTCAGGAATTGAATCCACTGCACGTTCTGCAGCTGCGGCTGCGGCAGCTTGGCAAAGCGCGCATAGCCACGGATGAAGCCTTCCAGATGGCGCGCCCGCTCCTCGATGGTGGCGAACACTTCTTCCAGCCGCTCGGTCTTGCCACGCCGCACCAGCTCGCCGCCGGAATGGGCCAGCGAAGCGATCGGCGCCAGCGAGTTGTTGAGCTCGTGGCTGATCACCCGGATCACCTTCTTCCAGGTCTGCACTTCCTGGCGGCGTAGTTCGGCGGTGAGCAGGCGGATCAGCAGCAGGTCGTGCGGGCGGCCGTTGAGATGGAAGTTGCGCCGCGACAGGTGGTACACCTGCTCGTCTTCTTCATCGTCGCTGTCACCCTCGCGAACCGCGAACAGGCTGTCGCCGCCGCGCACGATCGCATCGCGCAGTTCCACCGGCATCGTTTCCAGCACGTCCTGCATGCGCTGGCCTTCCAGCTTCCAGCCGTTGTGCAGCAACTTGCGCGCGGCCAGGTTGGAGAACACCACGCGCTGGATGCCGTCACCGCCGTTGGCGAGCAGCAGCATCGCCACCGGCGTGTTCTGCACCATCGTGTCCAGCAGCAGTTCCCGTTGCACCAGCCCCTGGCGCTGTTCGCGCAGCACGTCGCCCAGCTCGCGGTGCGCCTGCACCAGGTCGCCCAGTTCGTCGTTGCCTGGCCAGTACACCGAGAAATTGTATTCGCCGTCGCGGTAGCTGCTGGTGGTGCCCGACAACGCCCGCAGCAGCGAGCGCACCGGCGCGGTGGCCCGGCGCAGGCTGAACCACATCACCGACAGCAGCACGATGATCGACACCACGCTGACCGCCCACCCATGGTCCAGCCAGAACGCCAGGTACCAGGGAAACGCAGCGGCCAGCGCCAGCACCGGCAGCAGGCGCAGGAACAGCCGGAAGGTGAAGGAGCGGCGTGTCATTCGCGCGGGATGCCGTGGCGATCCATGCGCCGGTACAGCGCCTGGCGGCTCAGGCCCAGCTCGGCGGCCGCCTGGGCGATGATGCCGTGGTTGTGGGCCAGCGCCGCTTCGATCCGGCTGCGATCCGGATCGGCGCTCGGTGCGGTGGGCCGCGCCGCGACCGGCGCCCGCGGCAGGTTGAGGTCGGCTACTTCGATGCGGGTGCCCTGGGCCAGCAGTTCGGCGCGCTGGATGACGTTGCGCAGCTCGCGCACGTTGCCCGGCCAAGGGTGGCGCTGCAGTGCCGTGGCGGCCGCACTGGACAACGCCTTGCCGCCACTGAGGAAGCGTTCGGCCAGCGGCAGGATGTCGCCCGGGCGCTCGGCCAGCGGTGGCAGCGCCAGTTCAACGGTATTGAGGCGGTAGTAAAGGTCTTCGCGGAAGCTGCCGTCGCGGATCATCGCAGGCAGGTCGGCATTGGTGGCACTGACCACGCGCACCTTGACCTGGCGTTCGCGGTTGGAGCCCAGGCGCTCGAAACGCCCGGTTTCCAGTACGCGCAGCAGCTTCATCTGCCCGCCGAGTGACAGGTTGCCGATCTCGTCCAGGAACAGCGTGCCGCCATCGGCAGCCTCGAATTTGCCTTCGCGGGCCTTGTTGGCGCCGGTGTAGGCGCCGGCCTCGCTGCCGAACAGTTCGGCTTCGATCAGCTCGGCCGGAATGGCGCCACAGTTGAGCGCCACGAACGGGCCCTTGGCCACCAGCGAGTTGGCCTGGATGATCTCAGCGATCTTTTCCTTGCCGGCACCGTTGGGACCGGTGATCAACACCGGCAGTGCCGAACGTGCGACCTGGCAGGCCAGGTTCACCACCCGCTCGCTGGCCGGATCGGCGACCACCGCGCCGCGCAGGTCATAGCGTGCTTCCAGCGCCGTGCGGTCGCGCTGCTCGCGGTCGCGCCGGCGATCGAGCTCGCGGCGCGTTTCGGACAGCTCCAGCAGGTTGTTCACCGTGACCAGCAGCTTGCGGTCGTCCCACGGTTTGGCGAGGTAGTCGGCTGCGCCGGCACGCACCAGGTCCACCGCGCTGCTGAGGTGGGTCCAGGCGGTCAGCAGGATCACCGGCAGGTCGGGGTGGCGAGCGCGGATCTGCTGGAACAGCGCTTCGCCTTCCTCGCCGGAGGTGGTGTCTTCGGTGAAGTTCATGTCCTGGATCACCAGGTCCACCGGCTGTTGTTCCAGCAGCGCCAGCCCGGCTTCGGGCGACAGCGCGTGCAGCGCGTCGATATCGTGCAGCGAGAACAGCACTTCCAGTGCGGTGCCGACGCTGGCGTTGTCATCAATGATCAGGATCGAAGGCATGCGTCGACAGGGCACCGGGAGAAGGACAGAGAGTACCGGAGCCCGGCGCCGGCGGGCAGGGCCGCCGGCGCCGGCCGGGCTACCGCCGCGGCGGTGGCGGCGGTGCAGGGGCCGGCGGGGGCAGCACCCCACGCCACGCGGCGGTTGGCACCTGCACGGTCTGCTCGCGGCCATCGCGCTGCACGGTCACCGGCACCGCGCCCGGGCCGCTGCGGCCCAGCGCGGTGGTGAGGTCATCCACGCTGCGCACCGGCTGCGTGCCCACCCGCAGCACGCGGTCGCCGGCACGCACGCCGAAATGCCCGGCCGGCGTGGCGTTGCGCACGCGCACCACGCTCTGTTCGGCATCCAGTGCCAGGTGGTGGCCGTCTTCGCGCCAGTCCAGGCGCGACGACTCGCGGTGGGTGGCCGACAGCGCCGGGGCGCTGGCCAGCAGCAGGCACAGTGCCAGGGAAGGTGTAGGCAGGCGCATGTCAGGCACTCCGGGTGGCGATGGCCGGTGCCACGGCGGCGGCGCGACGGGCCGGGCCGAACACCGCGATCTGGCCCAGCAGCCACAGCAGTACCGCGCCGATCGGCAGGTAGCTGATGGGCATGCGCGGCAGCTCGTAGGTGTTCATCAGCCACAGGTTGATGGTGTAGGCCATCAACATGCCCAGCACGATGCCCACCGTGGCCAGCAGGAAGTTCTCGGTCTGGAAGTAGCGCAGGATCTGCCCCCGCGTGGCGCCCAGTGCACGGCGGATGCCGATCTGCTTGGTGCGCTGCTGCACCCAGAAGCTGGCCAGGCCGACGATGCCCAGCGCGGTGACCACCAGCAGGGCCACGCATACGGTGATCAGCAGGCCGACCATCGCGCGGTCATTGGCGAAGTACTTGTTGCGGGTTTCCTCGTAGGTGACCTTGGCGCGCACCAGGCGGCTGGAATCCACCCGTTCGAGCGCGGCCACGGCGGCCTTGAGCACTTCATCGCGGCGCGACGGGTCGGTGACCCGGATCAGGTAGAAGCCCATGTCGTAGGACATGCGGATCGGCAGCAGCATCGAGTGCTGGGTATTGCCCTCGGACCGGTTGGGGCGGCCCAGCACCTTGACCACGCCGGTCACGCGCAGCGGCATGCGGCCGCTGTACACCGTCTTGCCCAGCGCATCGCCGTCGGGAAAGAGCTTGTCGGCGGCGGACTTGGTCAGGATCACCGAGCTGCCCTTGGTTTCAGATTCGGGGTCGCTGGCGACCTCGTCGTACTCGCGGTACTCACCGGGCTGGAAGTCGCTGCCGGCGATCAGTTCGACGCCCAGCGTGTCCAGCGTGCCCTCGCGGGCGAAGTACTGCGCGGCGCTCAAGGTCGGGCGTTCCTGGTCGGGAACGCGCGACAGGCTGGTGTTCCAGGAGTTGCGGCGGAACGGCAGCTGGTTGAGCGCCACCGCGCTCTTCACCCCGGGAAGCCCGCGCAGCGCGGCCAGGTCTTCGCGGGTGCGGGCTTCGACGTTGACCTGCTTGCCGATGCCGCCCAGACGCACTTCCACCAGTTCCTTCTCGGCGATGCCGCTGGGCTGGCTGATGGTGTCGATGCGCTGCCCGATCAGGAACAGCGCGTTGCAGACGATGGCGCAGGTGAGCGCGATCTCCAGCACGATCAACGCTGCGGCGGTCTTGTGCCGGCGCAGGGTGGACAGGATGGGACGGATATCCATGATGTGCTCCGGTGCCTTACTGCGATTTGAGTTGGATGGCGGGTGCAACCTGCATCGCGCGCAGCGCGGGCAGGAATCCGGCCAGCAGGCTGGCCACCAGGGTCAGGCCGAAGGTGAGCAACAGCATCTGCCCGTCCAGCGTGGCCAGCTTGGCGTACTCCACCGGCTGCTGGCGGACCGCATACAGGCCGACCAGGGCCAGGCCGAGCCCCAGCACGCCACCGGCCAGGCCGACGGTGCCGGCTTCAACCAGCGACTGCAGGAAGATCTGCCCGCGGCTGGCGCCCAGTGCACGGCGCACGCCGATCTCGCCGCTGCGGCGCAGGAACTTGGCCAGCAGCAGGCCCACGGTATTGATCAGGCAGACCAGCAGGAAGCCCATCGCCAGCCACAGCTGCAGGCGCACATCGCTGGGCACCACCTGCTTGTAGTCCAGCCACTCCATGACATTGCGCAGCCGCACGTTGGCCGGGCGCTGGAAACGACCGGCCGCCTTCTGCTGGGCGGAGTAGTTGTCCAGGTAGGCGCGGTAGGTAGCCGCGTCGGCGGGCGAGGGCAGTTCCACCCAGTACTGCAGCCAGGTGCAGGGGGCGTTGACGCCGATTTCGTCGCCGTTGCTGTTGCCCCAGCAGTTCATGTTGCCGTTGCGGCCCAGCTTGAGGTCCATGGCCGTGGCGAACGGCAGGTAGACGTCTTCGGTGCCCCCATAGCGGCCGGTTTCCAGGTCGTAGAAGTGCGGGTTGGGGCTCCACTCGTCGAGCACGCCGACCACGGTGAACACGTGGCCGTCCATGCGCAGCGGCTTGCCGACGCTGTCGGCACCGTCGAACAGTTTCTGGTTGAGCGTGCGCGAAATCACCACCACCCGCGCACGTCCCTCGTCATCGCTGGTCGGCCAGGCGCGGCCGTACAGGAACGGGGTGTCGAACATCGGGAAGAAGTCGGTGGAGGTGTAGCGTGCATCGGTGTCGAAGGGCCGCAACGAGGCCTTGTCCGACTCCACGGTCACGCCGCCACCGGTCATCACCGCCTGGCGCTGTGCGTGCTTTTCGCGCAGCAGGGCCTCGGCATCGAAGCGGGTCATCTGGTCTTCCGGCTCTTCGCCGGCCTGGTAGCCCAGCATCGGCCGCGGATCGACCTGCACGGCGAACAGGCGATCGCTCTTCTGCGGGATCGGGTCGCCAGACAGCACATGGAACACGGTGAGGGTGGTCATCGACGCACCGATGCCCAGCGCGATGGCGATCACCATCAGCGCGGTCAGCACCTTGTTGCGCCGGAAGCTGCGCAGGGCCAGTCGGAAGTAGTAGGCGAACATGGCAGGCCTCAGTCGTTGACGGTGACGATGGCGGGGCGCGGGGTGGCCAGCACCGGTTCGCGCACCAGGTCGGTGGCCTGGCCGTCGACGATGTGCACGTTGCGCTGCGCGCGCGCGGCCAGTTCCGGGTCATGGGTCACCATGACGATGGTGGTGCCGGCGGCGTTGATTTCCTCCAGCAGCTCCATGACGCCGCGCGCCATCTGGCTGTCCAGGTTGCCGGTCGGTTCATCGGCCAGCAGCAGGCGCGGGCTGCCAGCCAGGGCGCGCGCGATCGCGGCACGCTGCTGCTGGCCGCCGGACAGTTCGGCCGGGTAGTGCTTCATGCGCGAGCCCAGGCCAACCTGGCCCAGCGCCTTTTCGATGCGCTGCTTGCGCTCGGCCGCCGGCATGCCGCGGTAGCGCAGCGGCACGTCTACGTTGTCGAACAGGTTGAGGTCGGAGATCAGGTTGAAGCCCTGGAAGATGAAGCCGATCTTCTGGTTGCGCAGGCGGCTGCGCGCGTCATCGCCGAGCTTGCTCACGTCCTGCCCATCGAGCAGGTAGGTGCCGCTGGTGAAGGTTTCCAACAGGCCGGCGATGTTGAGGAAGGTCGTCTTGCCCGACCCGGACGGGCCGGTGACAGCGACGAACTCGCCCTCGCGCACGTGCAGGTCGAGCGACCGCAGGGCATGGGTTTCCACCTGTTCGGTACGGAACACTTTGGCGACCGAGCGCATCTCGAGCATGACTGTTTTCCTTTGCAGTTCGTTCAGAAGGATGGAGAGGGATCAGTTGATGGACACCTGTTCGGCATCGCCGAACAGGTCGCTGCCAGACACCACGACGCGATCGCCGGGCTGCAGGCCAGAGAGGATTTCCACTTCGCCCAGGCTGCTCACGCCCAGCTTCACCGGGCGACGCACGGCCGTGCTGCCGCTCATCACGTAGGCCTGGCCGTTGCCCTGTTCGACGAAGGGACCGCGCTCGATCTTGAGCACGTTGCGGCGCGTATCCAGCACCACCCGCGCCTGCATCCGCTGGCTCTGGCGCAGGCCCTGCGGCTGCTTGTCGGAGAAGCGGATACGGGCATTCACTTCACCGGCCACCACCTCCGGGGACACCGCGCTGATCTCACCGGGGAACGGCTGGCCGTTGCCGCTGGTCAGCTGCGCCGGGATGCCGATCGCCAGGTCGCGGGCGAAGCTTTCCGGTACCTTGATTTCGATCTCGAAGCGCGACAGGTCGACCACGCCCAGGATCGGCGCATTGGCAATCACGTTGGTGTGCTGGGTGGCCTGCACCTGGCCCACCTGGCCGTCGAACGGCGCGCGCAGGGTGAGCGCGTCCACCTGGCGCTGCACTTCGGCCACCACGGCCTTCTGGCGTTCGGCCAGCAGGTGCTTGTTGCGTGCGTCCAGGTCGGCGCCCTGGCCCTGCAGGCGCGCGTCGGTCTGCGCGTTGGCCAGCTGGATGTCGGCCTTCTTCAGGCTGTCGTTGGCCTTGGCCAGGTCGATCTGCGGCACCGCGCCGCCGTCGAAGCCGCGCTGGTAGCGCTGCAGGTCGCGCTCGGCGGCCTGGCGCTCGATGCTGGCCTGGTCGGTTTCCTTGCGCGCCTTGGCCCGGGCCAGGGTGGCATCCAGGGTGGCGCGGCTGGCTTCGGCTTCCAGGCCGGCCAGGGTGGACTGTTCCTGGGCCAGCTTGCTGCGCAGTTCGGGGCTGTCGATCACCGCCAGTTCCTGGCCCTTCTTGACCACGTCACCGGCGACCACCTTCAGGTCCACGGTGCCGGCCGAGATGGCGTACAGGATCGGGCTGTTGGCCGCGATCACGCGGCCGTCGGCGGCGATGTCCCGGACCAGGTCGCCGCGCGTCACTTCGGCCACGCGCACCCGGGCACTGTCGAAGGAACGGCTGGCGCCGAGCCAGGCGCGGGCGGCAAAGCCGATGGCGACCAGCACCACCAGCGCGGCCAGCCCCGGCCACAGCCAGCGCTTCCACGGGGCAGAGGTGCCGGCAACGGAGAGGGTCTGGTCCTGGGCGGAAGTGTCGCGGATCATCGGGCTCGTTCGCGGTTGGGTTGCCCAGTACAAAGCACACCGCGTGCCAACTTTTCGGCCATTGAAATCAATGGGTTGCATGCGCCACCGGAGTGTCCGGGCGTCCGCGGACAGTGCCCCGGACACTTTCGTTAAGCGGACAGGCGCCAAGCGTCCCCGGCCGCCACGCTAGAATGCGGGGATCAACGGCAGGGATCAGAAACTATGTGCGGCATTGTGGGAGCGATCGCCAATCGCGACGTGGTACCGGTACTCATCGAAGGACTGAAGCGGCTGGAGTATCGCGGCTACGACTCCTCCGGCATTGCCGTCATCGACCGCTCCGCTGCCCAGGCCGACGTGCGCCGGGTGCGCCGGACCGGCCGCGTGGCCGAGATGGAGAAGGCCGCGGCCGCGGAGGGCTTCGACGCGCTGCTGGGCATCGGCCACACCCGCTGGGCCACCCACGGCGGCGTGACCGAAGCCAACGCCCATCCGCACATCAGCCACGGCGTGGCGCTGGTCCACAACGGCATCATCGAAAACCACGAAGAACAGCGCGAGAAGCTGCGCGCGCTGGGCTACGTGTTCGAGTCGCAGACCGACACCGAGGTCATCGCGCACCTCATGCACCACCACCTCAAGGGCGGTGACAGCCTGCTGACCGCGCTGCAGCACACCGTCAAGGAGCTGACCGGTGCCTACGCGCTGGCGGTGATGAGCCGCGCCGAGCCGGACCACTTCGTCTGCGCGCGCATGGGCTGCCCGTTGCTGGTGGGTCTGGGCGAGGGCGAGAACTTCGTGGCCTCGGACGTCTCGGCGATCGTGTCGTCCACCCGCCGGGTGATCTTCCTGGAAGAGGGCGACACCGCCGACATCCGCCGCGACGGCGTGCAGGTGTTCGACGAGCACAACCAGCCGATCGACCGCGGCGTGCACCTGTCCGACGTGTCGCTGGCCTCGCTGGAGCTGGGCCCGTACCGCCACTTCATGCAGAAGGAAATCCACGAGCAGCCGCGCGCGCTGGGCGACACCATCGAAGCGGCGATCGACGCCGGCGGGTTCCCGGCCGAGCTGTTCGGCAAGAATGCCGAAGCGGTGCTGTCGGGCATCGAAGGCGTGCAGATCCTCGCCTGTGGCACCAGCTACTACTCCGGGCTCACCGCGCGTTACTGGATCGAGTCGATTTCCGGCCTGCCGTGCAGCGTGGAAATCGCCAGCGAGTACCGCTACCGCGCCGCGTATGCCAACCCCAAGCACCTGATCGTGACCATCTCCCAGTCCGGCGAAACGCTGGATACGATGGAAGCGCTGAAGTACGCCAAGTCGCTGGGCCACCTGCACACGCTGTCGATCTGCAACGTGCCCGAAAGCGCGATCCCGCGTGCCAGCGAACTGGTCTGCTACACCCGCGCCGGCGCCGAGATCGGCGTGGCCTCGACCAAGGCCTTCACCACCCAGCTGGCCGCGTTGTTCCAGCTGACCGTGGTGCTGGGCAAGCTGCACGGGCGCGTGGATGCCGCGCAGGAAGCCGAGTACTTGGAGCAGCTGCGCTTCCTGCCGGGCAGCGTGCAGCATGCATTGAACATGGAGCCGCAGATCGCCGCCTGGGCCGAGCGCTTCGCGCGCAAGAGCAGTGCGCTGTTCCTGGGCCGTGGGCTGCATTACCCGATCGCGCTGGAAGGCGCGCTCAAGTTGAAAGAGATCACCTACATCCACGCCGAAGCCTACCCGGCCGGTGAGCTCAAGCACGGGCCGCTGGCGCTGGTGGATGAAGACATGCCGGTGGTGGTGATCGCGCCGAACGACAGCCTGCTGGAGAAGGTCAAATCCAACATGCAGGAAGTGCGCGCGCGCGGTGGCGAACTGTTCGTGTTCGCCGACCAAGACAGCAACTTCGTCGAGTCCGAGGGCGTGCATGTGATCCGCACCCCGCGCCACGCCGGCGTGCTCAGCCCGGTGGTGCACACCATTCCGGTGCAGCTGCTGGCCTACCACACCGCACTGGCACGCGGCACCGACGTGGACAAGCCGCGCAACCTGGCCAAGAGCGTGACGGTGGAATAAACGCGCGCGCAGGCGATGTGGATGGGGAGAAGGGGGCCGCGAGGCCCCCTTTTTCGTGGGCGTTGGGTTGGGGGGAGCAGCCACCCATGGGGTGGCTCTACACCCGTATTCATCGGTAGAGCCACGCCATGCGTGGCTGCCTTTTGATCCGGCGCCGACGCAGCCACCCGTGGGGTGGTGCCACATGCGGCAGAAGGCCGTGAAACTTTAGTCGTGGGCCGCGGCGGCATTCAGCGACGGTTTTAGTCGCGGTGCCATTCTCGGGGTCGTCAGCGGTTTCGACGACGAACTGTCCCAGATTTGCAAACTCCTGGGCCAAGCCGCAGTCGTAGAATCGAGTGACCGAGGGCAGGCAGACGCATGGCGCCGCCGCCCTCGCTGCAACCAGGCGCACCTCTCGACTTCAGTAACCTGTAACAGGAAACAAGAATGAACGTCCGCGAACTCCTGCAATCCAAGAAAGATGCAATCGTCACCATCGATGTCGAGGACACCATCGGTGCCGCCGCGCACAAGATGAGCGCGCACAAGATCGCTGCCTTGGTGGTGATGAAAGACGATGCCCCGGTGCGAATCATTTCCGAGAAGGACATCGTGCGCAGCCTGGCCGATGACGGCCCGCAGGCAGGTCGCCGGGTGATCGCCAGCTTGCCGTCGGCAGGCCTGGAAGGCATCGCCCCGGATGCAACGCTGAAGCAGGCGATGGCGCTGATGACCTACTCGCGCCACCGCCACTTGATGGTGACCGAAGACGCCAAGCTGGTCGGCATCCTGAGCCTGGGCGATATCGTCAAGAACCTGCTCAGCGAGCTGGAGCTTGAGAAGGCGGTCCTGCAGGACATCTACATGGCGGCGCATTGACGCCAGCCCATGGCATCGCGGACAGGTGCCGACCCCGCGTCGGCACGCGTCTCCGTCGCATCGCTGTTGGACTGTTCAACCTGCTGCTGATTCCGGCGGCATATGCCACCACCCAATGTCCCCCTGAAGCCGGCCACAAGCCCGAGTGGATCGGCTGGTTGGCGGTGGCGCTGCTGGGCGGCGGCCTGATCGCGGCCCCACTGCTGGCATGGTGGGTCTTCGCGCGCAGCAAGGGCGCGCGGCTGGGCTGGCGCGTAGTGACCGCCTTCGCCGGGCTGCTGCTGATGCTCGGCCTGTGGGTGGGCTGCGGCGCACTGGCCGGCCACCTCATCCTGAGCTGCTGATCGGCAATGCCGGCCGCTGGCCGACAACTGCTAATCGGTAATGCAGGCGCTGGCCGGCTACTGCTAATCGGTAGTGCCGGCCGCTGGCCGGCAACCCCCTGACGCATCCAAAGCAGCGTACGCAGCCCACCAACGCCGACCTGCATCACCCCTCGCGCGGATCGTCCAGCAATCGCCGCAAATCCTCCACCAGCCCACGATACGCCGCCTCCCGCGCCTCGCCCTCGCCCTGACGCAGCACCCACGCCGGGTGCACCGTGGCGAACGCGCGCGTGCCGTCGTCCAGCGCGTGCCAGCGGCCGCGCTTCTCCATCAGGTTGAAGCCCGCACCGAAGACGGCAGTAGCCGCAGTGGCGCCCAGGCACACTATCACCTGCGGGCGCACGTTCTCTATTTCGGCCATCAGCCACGGTTTGCACGCAGTGACGTGGGTCATCTGCGGCTTGCTGTGGATGCGCCGTTTGCCGCGCCGCTCAAACCGGAAGTGCTTCACCGCATTGGTCATGTACAGCGTGCCGCGGTCGATATCCAGTTCGGCCAACGCGCGGTTCAACAGCTGCCCGGCCGGCCCCACGAAGGGGTGCCCGCTCAGGTCTTCGCTGTCGCCGGGCTGCTCGCCCACCAGCATCACCTTGGCGTTCTGCGGTCCTTCACCGAACACCGTCTGGGTGGCCGGTTCCCATAGTGGACAGCGGCGGCACCCCATGGCCGCCGTGCGCAGCGCATCCAGGTCATCGCCGTTGGCCGTGGCCGGCGCACGCGGGGTAATCCGGCGGTCGGGAATGCGGCGCTGCGGTGCCTGCACGTCGCGGTCATGCATCTCCTGTACGCGGTCGCCGGCGTCGCGCACCAGCATCGGCAGCAGCGTTGCTTCAGGCAGGTGTTTCCAGTACCTGGCGGGCATTTCCTGCCGCATCATGCGCGTGTTGAGCCGGGCCGGGTTGAAGATATTGGCGTAGTAGGTGCGCCACAATTCTTCGCGCGCGTCCTCGCGCGGCGCCTGCTCCTGGCTGCCGCCGGGGCCGAATGACAGCGTGCTGCCATCCCATCGCGCGCTGCGCGTCGGGGTCAGGATCGCCCACCGCATGCCGGCGAAGCGACGCGCGAAGAAGGGCGCCACCCGGTCCACGATGTGGTGGTCTGGCTCGAACCAGGCAATGAACGCCTCCTGCTCGCCGGGTACTTCCCGGAAGCGCACGAACGCCTTCATTTTGTGCGCATCGCGGCGTACTGCCTGCGCCAGGGCCATGGCGCGCACCACGTCGGGGTCGGCCGGGTTGGTCAGCAGGCGCCGCTCGCCGTGGGTGATCCGCCACAGCATGCGGTACAGCAGCGCCAGCCGCTGCGGCTCACGGTGGCACAGGCAGGTGGCGGCCAGTTCGAGAAAATCACGGGGTACCGCGGCCTGCGTCGGCGTGGGCTCCACCGGTAGCGGCGCATCCAGCACCGAAGGGGCATCGAGCAGCGAGCGGTCGCCGGCATCGAGCCAGTCCAGCTGGGGCGGTGTGACCTGTCGCTGCAACGCCGCCCGCGCTACCGCGCGCCATGCCTCCACCGACCACGCCGGGTCCACCCGCGCGCTCCAGCGCTGCAGGTCCGTACGTGCCGGACCAGTCAAAACAACGCACCCTGCTTCGGTGGCGGCGCCAATCGCGCGCGCAGGGTGGCAGGATCATCCAGCTGCTTGCGGGGATGGTGGTCGGCCAGCTGGACGAACGGCAACAGTTTGCTCATCGGCGCGCGCAGCCGGGCCACGTCGGCCACCCGCAGGCGGCCATGGCGGCGCGCCATCAACACGCGCTTGACGTTGCGTACGCCCAAGCCGGGAATGCGCAACAGCAATTCCTTCGGCGCCGTATTGACGTCCACCGGAAAACGCTCGGGGTGTCGGATCGCCCAGGCCATTTTCGGATCGATGTCCAGGTCGAGCATGCCGCCCTGGGTGGTGTCGGTAATCTCTTCCACCCCGTAGCCGTAAAAGCGCAGCAGCCAGTCGGCCTGATACAGCCGGTGCTCACGGGCGAGGGGCGGCGCTTGCAGCGGCAGCGCTTTGCTGGCATCGGGGATCGGGCTGAACGCGGAGTAATAAACCCGGCGCATATGGTAATTGCCATACAGGTTGTCCGCCGCGCCCAGGATCTGCAGGTCGCTCGCGCCGTCGGCACCGACGATCATCTGTGTACTTTGCCCGGCCGGTGCGAAGCGCGGCGCTCGCGGTTTCCGGGTGCGCGGGGCCGGGTCGGCCAGCGGCAGGGTCGCGGTCGCCTTGCGCGCCTCCTTGGCCTCCTCGATCCGCCAGCTGAGCTCGCCCATCGCGCCCCGGATGGAGGGCATCGACTTTTCCGGGGCGTAACTGGCCAGTCCATCTTCAGTGGGCAGTTCGATGTTGATCGACAGGCGATCGGCATAGCGCCCGGCGGCAGCCAGCAGTTCCGGCGACGCCTCGGGAATGGTCTTCAGGTGGATGTATCCGGCGAACCGATGTTCCTGGCGCAGCACCCGCGCCACTTCCACCATGCGTTCCATCGTGTAGTCGGCGTTGCGGATGATGCCGCTGGAAAGGAACAGGCCCTCGATGTAATTGCGCTTGTAGAAATCCATGGTCAGCGCGACCACCTCGTCCACGCTGAAGCGCGCCCGCTGCACGTTGCTTGAAACCCGATTCACGCAGTAGGCGCAGTCGTAGATGCAAAAGTTGGTCAGCAGGATCTTCAGCAACGAGACGCACCGCCCATCCGGGGTATAGCTGTGACAGATCCCCGCGCCCTCGGTGCTGCCGATGCCACCGGATTTGACCGAGTTCCGCTTTCCCGCGCCGCTGGAGGCGCAGGAGGCGTCGTACTTGGCGGCATCGGCGAGGATGGCGAGCTTGCGGAGGGTGTCCATGCGGGCACCCTAAGCAGGGACGATCTCATCCAGTGAGATTGACGGCGGGGCACCCTGAAGCGTTCATGCCACGCAACGGCAGTGTTTGCGCTGCTTGAGATCCTGACCAGGCGGGCGCGCTGCGTGCCCGCCCCGCGGCGGTGGGCGCAGGGCGCCGCGTCTACTGCGAGAAGCTCACCTTCACCGCATCGGCGCTGTAGTCGGCCGGGCCGTGGTAGACCACTTCGATGTTGTTGCCGTCCGGATCGATCGCGAACGCGGCGTAGTAGCCCGGGTGGTACGGGCGTTCGCCGGGCGCGCCGTTGTCCTGGCCACCGGCGGCCAATGCGGCCTGGTGGAACGCCTCGACGGTGGCGCGGTCGCGGGCCTGGAAGGCCAGGTGGTGGCGGCCGGTCAACTGGCCGGCGGCGGCCTCGCTGCTGGCGGTGGAAATGAACAGTTCGTCGGCCCAGAAATAGGTGTCGCCTTCACCGGCGATGGGGATGCCGATGCTGTCGAACACCGCCTGGTAGAAGCGGCGGCTGGTGGCCAGGTCCTTGACCACCAGTTGCAGATGGTCGATCAGGCGACCCCGGTACAGTTCCATGGTTTCCATGCGCACTCCTCGGCTTGGGCAGGTGCGCAGGTATACCACCGGTGCGGCGCGGCGGCATGTCCGCCGCGTGCACGTTGCTGACCCGGCGGCGGTGTGCCGACCAACGGTCGGCACCTACCGGATGCACCGCTCTCAGGCGATCGGGGTGTTGGAGATGATCTCCACCCAGTAGCCGTCGGGGTCCTTGATGAAGGCCAGATGCTTCATGCGGCCGTCTTCCAGGCGCTTCTGGTAGGGCACCTGCAGGTCATCGAAGCGCTTGCAGGCGGCCTGGATGTCGGGCACCGACACGCAGATGTGGCCGAAGCCGCGCGGGTCGCTGTTGCCGTCGTGGTACACCGCGCCCGGCTGGGATTCGGTGCCGTGGTTGTGGGTCAGCTCCAGCACGCCGGGAATACCGGCCATCCACACCCGGCGCGCGTCGTCGCCCTCGGGGATCCGGGTGCCGGCCGGCAGCAGGGCCAGGAAGTACAGGCTGAACTGGGCTTCGGCGAAGTCGCGCTGGTCGATCAGGCGGAAGCCGAGCACGCGGGTGTAGAAATCCAGCGAGGCGGTGATGTCCTTCACGCGCAGCATGGTGTGGTTGAACACGAAACCGGTGGTTTCGGCCGGCGGCTGGGCGGCAACGCCGGGCTGGGACTGCAGGGAAGCAACGCTCATGGGGGGAATCCTGTGGCAGCGGGGGCCGCGGGTTCACGGCCATGGGCCCATTTTAGCGGGGGGACTGCAAGGCGACGTAGAATGCTGCGTCTCCTTGCACAGTCCTGGCCATGTCGCAGCGTGAATGGGTGGCTGCCGCCATCCGCAAGATCGAAGCCGATTTCAACCGTTCGGCCGATACCCACCTGATCCCGATGGATCTGCCCGGGCATGCCGGCATCGACCTGTACTTCAAGGACGAGTCCAGCCACCCCACCGGCAGCCTCAAGCATCGTCTGGCGCGCTCGCTGTTCCTGTATGCGCTGACCAACGGCTGGCTGCGTGAGGGACGCCCGGTGATCGAGGCGTCCAGCGGCTCCACGGCGGTGTCCGAGGCGTACTTCGCACGGCTGCTGGGCCTGCCGTTCATCGCGGTGATGCCGGCCACCACCTCACCGGAGAAGATCGCCGCGATCGAGTTCCATGGCGGCCGTTGCCACCTGGTCGAGCGTGCCTGCGATCTCAATGGTGATTCGGAGCGACTGGCCCGCGAAACCGGCGGCCACTTCATGGACCAGTTCACCTACGCCGAGCGGGCCACCGACTGGCGCGCCAACAACAACATTGCCGAGTCCATCTTCAAGCAGATGGCCGAAGAGCCGCACCCGGTGCCGGAATGGATCGTGTGCAGCCCAGGCACCGGCGGTACCGCGGCCACGCTGGGCCGTTACGTCAGCTACCGCCGGCACGACACCCGCATCCTGTGCGCCGACCCGGAAGTGTCGGTGTTCTACGACGGTTACTGCGCGGCTTTGGCTGGGGAGCCGTGGCGCGAGCTGACCTGCAGCGGCGGTTCCCGCGTGGAAGGCATCGGCCGGCCGCGGGTGGAATCCAGCTTCATACCGACCAGCGTCGATGCGATGGTGAAAGTGCCCGATGCGTTGAGCCTGGCCGCGATGCGGCATGTGAGCCGGCAGCTGGGCCGCCGCGTGGGGGGCTCCACGGGCACCAACTTCATCGGCGTGCTGCAGGCGGCGGAGATGATGCGCAAGGCCGGCCGCAGCGGCTCGATCGTGACCATCCTGTGCGACAGCGGCGAGCGCTACGCGCACAGCTACTACAACCCCGACTGGTACCCGCGCCAGGGCATCGACGTGGAGCAGGCCGACGCGCTGATTGCCACGGCGGTTGCGGGGCAGGGCTTGCCGGTACTGCCGTGTGCGTCGTTGGAAGCGGTGTACTGAAGGTAGAGCCGGGCTCGGCCCGGCTGCTCCGGCCTTCACCAGGTAGAGCCGACCGTTGGTCGGCTGCTCTGGCCTTCAGTGGGTAGAGCCGACCGTTGGTCGGCTGCTCTTGCCGTGACGCCGGAAATCAGCCGACCAACGGTCGGCTCTACCTCTGTGCGCGCGGGACGTCAGCCGACCAACGGTCGGCTCTACGCTTGTACGTGCCGGAAATCAGCCGACCAACGGTCGGCTCTACCCCCTGTGCGCGCGGGACGGCAGCCGACCAACGGTCGGCTCTACGCCTGCACGCGCTGGTAGGCGTCCAGGACGGTGTCGCGCAGGACCGGTGGCAGCGTTTCATACGTTGCCGCCAGGTCGTCGAACTGCAGGGCCAGGTCCACGTCCAGGCGCTGGCCGGCCTGCACGGCCAGGATGACCAGCAGCGTGCACAGGACGAATTCGCGCTCATGGCCCGGCGCATAACGCGCGGCGCCGCGTTCGATCACTTCGTAGGGATACCAGAGCTGGTCCTCGTGCAGCCGGCCCTGCTGCGGTCCCACCACCTGCTGCAGCGCCGTGCGGTGGCGCGCCTGTTCGTCGGGGTGGCCCAGCCCGGCAATCCAGTCCAGTTCGGCGTGGCTGGCGGTGCCGATCAGCGCGAACGCCGGCAGGGTGTGGGTGACATCATCCATGATCGCTCCGGACCGCCACGGTGGGGCCTTCAGCGTCGGTCCGGCGGCGTCAGTCGCGCGTGAACATCGGCTTGCCGTGCCGGCGCAGGGCTTGTGCAGGGGTGGGGGCGATGCCATATCGTGGGCGAATGCCGCTGTGCGGCCCCGTTGTCTGGAGATGCCTGTGACCCCCACCAACCCCCTGCTCGACTTTTCCGGCCTGCCGCGCTTCGACGCGATCCAGCCCGAGCACATCGGCCCGGCCATCGACGCGTTGCTGGCCGACGCCGAGGCCGCGGTGAAGGCCGCCGAAACCGTCAGCCCGGTCACCTGGGCCAGCTTCGTGGCGCCGCTGGACGATGCTACCGAACGCCTCTGGCGCGCCTGGGGCCAGGTGGGCCACCTGCAGGCCGTGGTCAACACGCCGGCGCTGCGCGAGGCCTACAACGCCACCCTGCCCAAGGTGACCCGGTTCGGCAGTGCGCTGGGCCAGAACCTGGCGCTGTTCGAGCAGTACCGGCGCCTGGCGGCGGTCCCCGAGGCCGCGGGTTTTGATGAGGCCCAGCGCAAGGTGCTGGACAACGCGCTGCGCGATTTCCGCCTGGGCGGTGCCGAGCTGGACGACGACGCCAAGGCACGCTTCAGTGCGATCAAGGAAGAGCTGTCGGCGCTGTCGGCTAAGTTCTCGCAGAACGTGCTGGATGCCACCGATGCATGGTCGCTGCACGTTGAAGATCGCGCCGAGCTGGATGGCCTGCCCGAAGACGTGATCGCCGCTGCACGCGCGGCCGCCGAAAAGGACGGGCTGCCCGGCTGGAAGCTGACCCTGCAGATGCCGTGCTACCTGCCCGTGCTGACCTACGCCACGCATCGCCCGCTGCGCGAAACGGTGTACCGCGCCAACGCACTGCGTGCCTCGGAATTCGGCGATGCCGCGTTGGACAACAGCGCCAACATCGACCGCGTGCTGGCCCTGCGCGCGGAACTGGCCGCGCTGCTTGGCTTTGACAACTACGCCGCCTATTCCATCGCCACCAAGATGGCCGAAGACGCCGACCAGGTGCTCGGCTTCCTGCGCGACCTGGCCGCGCGCGCCAAGCCGCACGCGCAGCGCGACCGGGCCGAACTGGATGCCTTCGCCCGTGACGAACTGGGCCTGCCCGCGCTGGAAGCGTGGGACCTCGGGTTTGCCAGCGAGAAGCTCAAGCAGGCCCGGTACAGCTATTCCGAGCAGGAGGTGAAGCAGTACTTCACCGAGCCGAAGGTGCTGGCCGGTCTGTTCGGCGTGATCGAAGGCCTGTACGGCCTGAAGGTGCAGCCCGACAGCGCGCCGGTGTGGCACCCGGACGTGCGCTTCTTCCGCCTGGTGGATGCGCAGGGTGCGCTGGTCGGCCAGTTCTATCTGGACCTGTACGCACGCGAAGGCAAGCGCGGCGGTGCGTGGATGGATGACTGCCGGAACCGGCGTGACACCGCCCAGGGCGTGCAGACGCCGCTGGTCTACCTGGTGTGCAACTTCGGCAAGGGCGCCAACGGCGCGCCGGCCACCTTCAGCCACAGCGACGTGACCACCCTGTTCCACGAAATGGGCCATGGCCTGCACCAGCTGCTCACCCGCATCGGCGAGCTGGGCGTGGCCGGCATCAATGGCGTGGAATGGGACGCGGTGGAGCTGCCCAGCCAGTTCATGGAGAACTTCTGCTGGGAGTGGGCGCGCGTGCAGGCGATGACCGCGCACGTGGACAGCGGTGAGCCGCTGCCGCGCGCATTGTTCGACCGCATGCTGGCCGCGCGCAACTTCCAGAGCGGCATGTTCACCGTGCGCCAGCTGGAATTCGCGCTGTTCGACATGCAGCTGCACAGCAGTTTCGACCCGGTGCAGGACACCGTGCTGCAGCTGCTGGAGCGCGTACGCGACGAGGTGGCGGTGAACCGGCCGCCGGCCTGGAACCGCTTCCCGCATCAGTTCAGCCACATCTTCGCGGGCGGGTATGCCGCCGGCTACTACAGCTACAAGTGGGCTGAAGTGCTCAGCGCCGACGCCTACGCCGCGTTCGAAGAGGCGCCGGACCAGGTGGCGGAAACCGGCAAGCGTTTCCGCGACGAAGTGCTGTCGCGCGGTGGCAGCCGCAGTGCGGCGGAGAACTTCGCCGCGTTCCGCGGGCGTGCACCGAATGTGGATGCGCTTCTGCGGCATAACGGCATGGCGTGATCCCGGCCCGATGGAGCCGGCCGTTCGAAATGCATAGGGCGTGATCCCGGTAGTGCCGGCCGCTGGCCGGCTCCCCGGGGTGCATGACACCGTGCGCCGGTGGGATAGCGCAGAGCCGGCCAGCGGCCGGCACTACCGGGCATCGTGCTTCTGTGTCCGACGCGGACGCGTACCGACCAACGGTCGGTACCTACCGCGGTAGGAATCGACCGTTGGTCGGTGCGCGCGCCATCAATCATATGCAGACGACACCCACGGTAGGTACCGACCGTGGGTCGGTACGCCCCTCTATTCGGCGTAGATCATCTTCCGGGTCATGCCGCCGTCCACCACATGGTCCTGGCCGGTGATGAAGCCGGACAGGTCCGACAGCAGGAACACCGCCAACGCGCCGATGTCCTCCGGCTGGCCCACGCGGCCCACCGGGTGCTGGGCGTGGTCGCGGCGCGACAGCTTCGGCGTGCGCCGCCGCGCGGGGGCCTGCCAGGCGTCGGTGGTAATCCAGCCCGGGCTGATGCAGTTGACCCGCACGGCCGGGCCTTCGCTGATTGCCAGGGCATGGGTGAAGGCCACCAGCCCGCCCTTGGCCGCCGCATAGGCTTCGCTGTCCGCCTCGGACTGGCCGGCGCGGGTAGAGGCGATGTTGAGGATGCGCCCGCCGTGCTCACGCAGTGCCGGCAGCGCGTGCTTGCTGCACAGGAAGGCCCCGTGCAGGCTCGACAACCGGCGCTGCCATTCGGCCAGCGGCATCTGCGCCAACGGGGTGCCATGCGCCGCGGCAATGCCGGCATTGTTGACCAGCCCGTCGATACGCCCGAAACGCTTCAGCGCGGCCTTCACCAGCGCCTGGACACTGCGCTCGCTGGCCACGTCCGCGCGCTGGAAGGCCGCCCGTTCGGGCAGCGCCCATTCTTTCAGGCAGGCCTTGCCGGCATCGGCATCCAGGTCGGCAATCACCACGCTGCCGCCGGCGCCCAGCACCGCCTGCGCGATGCCGCGGCCCACGCCCTGCGCACCGCCGGTGACGATCACCACGCGGTCGCGCAGCGGCTGCGTGGACCAGTCGGTGATCGGCGGCGTCAGTGGCATCGCGAGTTGTCCTTGCGCCCCAGCAGGCGGATCCAGCCTTCCACGCCCAGCTTGTCCAGCGTCTCGATGTTGCGCTCCACGATCACGTCCGGGTCCGGGAACGCCGCCACTGCACGTTCCACGCTGTCTTCGCGCAGCAGGTGCAGGGTGGGGTAGGGCGAGCGGTTGGTGTAGTTGCTTACATCGTCCGGCGCCACGCCCTCGAACTGGTATTGCGGGTGGAAGCTGGCCACCTGCAGGATGCCCTGCAGGTCCAGGGCCTCGATCGCCGCGTCGGCGTTGTCGAGGAAATCGTTGTAGTCCAGGAAGTCGGTCAGCACGTACGGGTGCACGATCAGCGTGGTGTCGGTCTCTTCCGGCGAGGTGTCGCGCAGGCGCAGCAACTCCTCGGCCAGCTCTTCCACCAGCGCTTCGGGCGTGGTGGCATCGCTGAGCACGAAACGCACCTGGTGCTTTACATACACCGCCTTGGCGAACGGGCACAGGTTCAGCCCGATCACGATCTGCTCCAGCCAGGTGCGGGTTTCGGCGATGAAGTCGGTGCCGTCCGGGGCGCTGTCGTCGGTGAAGGCGTGCTCATTCATGGCGGGCGGTATCGCGGGCTGGGCAGGCGATTGTACGGCGCATGGCCGCACGCACGCGTGGTGGCGCCGTTGGCATGGACACCACTGTCCATTAACTGGACACCGGGCATGCTTGAAAACCCTTTACCGGCAGGGGCTTGCGCGTTTCCCGCGCACGGCCAATAGGCGGTGCGACGCGGCAGGTATCCAATGCCAGGGTGAACCATGTGCAGAAGACGGCCATGCGGCCGTGCTTCGTCAAAAGGAGCCAACAGATGCATGCAACTTCGGAATTCCTCCCCACCGCGCTGTGGTCCGGCAAGCTGTTCGACGGCCAGTGGCAGTCCGGCGCCAGCGCCCAGGATGTGATCGAACCGGCCACCGGCACCGCCTTGGGCCAGATCGCAATGACCAATCCGGCCGGCATCGCCGCCGCCGCCAGCACCGCCGCCACCGCCCAGCGCGACTGGGCCGCCGCCCCCTACGAGACCCGCGCCCAGGTGCTGCGCCGCGCTGCGCAGTTGGCCGAGCAGTACAACGATGAGATCGTGGAATGGCTGGTCCGTGAGAGCGGTTCAACCCGGCTCAAGGCCGGCTTCGAGGCCAAGGTGAACACCAAGGCGCTGCATGAAGCCGCGGCGCTGCCGTCGCGCAGCATCGGCGAAGTACTGCCGTCCGAGCCCGGCCGCCTGAACCTGGCCCGCCGCCGCCCGCTGGGCGTAGTGGGCGTGATCGCCCCGTTCAACTTCCCGCTGTACCTGGCCATGCGCGCGGTTGCCCCGGCGCTGGCGCTGGGCAATGCGGTGGTACTCAAGCCCGACCCGCGCACCGCGGTGTGCGGTGGCTTCGTGATCGCGCGGCTGTTCGAACTGGCCGGGTTGCCGGCCGGTCTGCTGCACGTGCTGCCCGGTGATGGCGCGGCCGGTGCCGCGCTGACCAGCGACCCCAACATCGCGATGATCCAGTTCACCGGGTCCACCGGTGCCGGGCGCAAGGTGGGCGAAGCGGCCGGCAAGCACCTCAAGAAGGTGTCGCTGGAGCTGGGCGGCAAGAACTCGCTGATCATCCTGGACGACGCCGACATCGACCTGGCCATCGCCAATACCGCCTGGGGCGTGTACCTGCACCAGGGCCAGATCTGCATGGCCACCGGCCGCGTGCTGGTCCAGCGCAGCCTCTATCCGCGCTTCCTGGAGAAGCTGGTGGCCAAGGCGAAATCGCTCAAGGTCGGCAACCCGGCCACCGGCGATGTGGCCATCGGCCCGCTGATCAATGCCCAGCAGCGCGACCATGCCGCGAAGATCGTGGCCGACGCGCAGGCGGCCGGTGCCACGCTGGCCACCGGCGGCGGCTACCAGGACCTGTTCTTCGAGCCGACCGTGCTCAGTGACGTGGGCCGCGACAACCCCGCTTTCCACGAAGAGATCTTCGCGCCGGTCGCGGTGGTGGTCCCGTTCGACACCGACGACGAGGCCGTGGAACTGGCCAATGACAGCGAGTACGGCCTGTCGATGGCGATCGTGTCCAGCAACGTGGGCCGCGCGCTGAAGCTGGGCGAACGCCTGCGCACCGGCCTGCTGCACATCAACGACCAGACCGTGAACGATGAAGTGATCAACCCGTTCGGCGGGGTGGGCGCGTCCGGCAACGGCACCAGCATCGGCGGCCCGTCCAACATCGACGAGTTCACCCAGTGGCAGTGGATGACCGTCAAGGGCGAAGCGCCCGCCTACCCGATCTGAACAAGGAAACGAGCATGACCGCTACAGCAGAACTGCGCGACATCACCGTGGCCGTGGTGCGCGAGAAGGAACAGCCCTTCACCATCGAACCGGCGCGCATCCGCGCCCCGCAGGAGGACGAAGTGCTGGTGCGCGTGATCGCCACCGGCCTGTGCCATACCGACCTGATCGTGCGTGACCAGTACTACCCGGTGCCGTTGCCGGCGGTGCTCGGGCATGAAGGCGCGGGCATCGTCGAAGCGCTCGGCCCGGGCGTGAAAGACCTCAAGGTGGGCGACCACGTGGTGCTCACCTACGGCGCCTGCGGCCACTGCAATCCGTGCAGCGGCGGGCATGGTGCCTACTGCAAGGACTTCTTCGGGCTCAATTTCGGTGGCGGTGCGCTGGACGGCAGCACCGCCATCCAGGACCCGGACGGCAACCCGCTGCACGATCATTTCTTCGCACAGTCTTCGTTTGCCACGTATGCGTTGAGCCGCGAGAACAACGCGATCAAGGTGCCCGACGACGCCCCGATCGAACTGCTGGGCCCGCTGGGCTGCGGCATCCAGACCGGTGCCGGTGCGGTGATCAACTCGCTCAAGGTCACTGCCGGCAGCAGCTTTGCCAGCTTCGGCGCGGGCGCGGTGGGTCTGAGCGCGGTGATGGCCGCGCACGTGGCCGGTGCGACCACCATCATTGCCATCGATGTGGTGCCGTCGCGCCTGGAACTGGCCAAGGAGCTGGGCGCCACCCATGTCATCAACAGCCGTGAGGTTGATGTGGTCGAAGCGGTGCGGGAGATCACCGGGGGCGGGGCCAACTTCGCACTCGAATCCACCGGCCGCCCCGAGGTGCTCGCGCAGGGCATCGAGGCGCTGGGCGGGCGTGGCGTGATCGGCGTGGTGGGCGCGCCGAAGCTGGGCACCAAGGCCGAGTTCGACGTCAACAACCTGCTGCTGGGCGGGCGCAGCATCCGCGGCATCGTCGAAGGCGACAGCGTGCCCAAGGTGTTCATTCCGCAGCTGGTGCAGCTGTACCAGCAGGGCCGCTTCCCGTTCGACAAACTGGTGAAGTTCTACCCGCTGGACCAAATCAACCAAGCCGCCGAAGACAGCACCCGCGGCATCACGCTCAAGCCGATCCTGACCATCGGGTAGTGCCGGCCGCTGGCCGGCAGCACGATGAAACGCACCGTCGCAGGCCGCGTGGCCTGCGGCGGTGCAGTCAGTCAGCTTGGCGGGTGTACGCTCCAGATCCGGTTTGGAGGATCCCATGGGCGGCATGCAGCTGGAGCAGCAACAGGCATTGGCAGCGGCGCGCCAGCGTTTCGCCGACGGCGGGGCGCTGGCCGAGTCGTTGCTGGCCCCGTCCGTGCAGCGCTCCTGGGAGCGCTCGCGGCTGGCCGGCGTGCAGCCGCGCCAGGAACCGCATTACGCCCCGTTGGCCGCATCCGGGCCACGCCTGGACGACCCGGCCGACCGCAGGCTGGCGCGCTGCGTGCGCGATGACCTCGACCATCTCTGGGCCGCCTTCGGTGGCCGTCAGTGGACGCTGTTCTGCGTCAATGCCGGGGGCATGATCGTGGCCCAGCGCGAGCATGGCCTGGCCGATGTGCCGGTGTTGCGCCCGATCCAGGTGGGCCGGCGACTGCGCGAGATCGACATCGGCACCACCGCGCCGGCCTGCAGCCTGGCCGACGACGCGCCCGCGCTGGTGCGCGGCAACGAACACTACCTGGACCGGTTCGCCGCGGTGTTCTGCCTGAGCGTGCCGCTGCATGGGCTCGATGGCGAAGTGCTGGGCGCGCTGGACATCACCGGCGCCGGCGACCGCGATGCCGAACTGCTGCATGGCTATTTCCGCCAGGCGGCGCTGTCCACCGAAAACCGGCTGATGATCGAACACCGGCCCTGCCACCTGCTGGCCGTGCAGCACGATGCGCGCTGGCTGCAGTCACCGCTGCAGGGGCTGCTGGCGATCGAGGAAGACGGCAGCGTGCGTGCGGCCAACCGGGTGGCGCGCCGCTTGTTCGGCCTGCCACGGCGCGGGCCGCTGCCGCTGCTTGCGCTGGAGGGCCTGTTTGCCGGCGCCAGCGTGCATCAGCGGCGGCGGTTGCTGCAGACCGGGCCTGCGCACCGGGTGCGTATCGGCGAAGACACGGCGGTGTATGTGCAGTACCTGCGCGGGCCGTTGGCGGCGCGCGCAGGCGTGCGGATTGAGGCTGCGGCGGGCCATGCGGGTGCGCCGTCGCTGCGTGCGCTCACCGCACAGGGTGTGCGTGAGGCGGTTGCCGCGCACCACGGCAACATTGCGGCGGCGGCGCGGCAGCTGGGGATTTCGCGGACGACGTTGTACCGCCACCTGCGCGGGTAAGGACGCGGTGTTGCCGGCCAGCGGCCGGCGTTACCGCCCCGCGTTACGCGGGCGATCGGGTGCGATCAATCGCGGAAATTGTCGAACTGCAGCGGGACCTCGAAGGTTTCCTTCTTCAGCAGCGCGATCGCATCCTGCAGGTCGTCGCGCTTCTTGCCATTGACGCGCAGCTTGTCGCCATTGATCTGGCTGTCCACCTTCAACTTGCCTTCCTTCAGCTTCGCCGCGATCTGCTTGGCGACCTTCTGCTCGATGCCCTGCTTGACCGTCACCTTCTGGCGCGCACCGGCCAGGTTGGTCTCGACGTCGCCGAACTCCAGGCAGCGCACGTCGATGCCGCGCGCGATCAGGCGCGCACGCAGGATGTCGGTCATCTGCTGCAGCTGGAAATCGCTCGGCGCGGACTGGCTGATCACGCTGTCTTCCAGCACGAACTTGGCCTCCACGCCCTTGAAATCGAAGCGGGTCGACAGCTCGCGGTTGGCCTGGTCGACCGCGTTGGTCAGTTCGTGGGTGTTGACTTCGGAAACGACGTCAAAGGAAGGCATGGGGAAACTCCAACGGGTGAATGCCGTCATTCTAACCACCCCGGCATGGACGGCCCGCCCATCGTGGCGATAATGGGCAATGATCACCCAGAAATCCCCCTCCCGCGCCGTCGCCTGGATGTTGATGGCCGTCGCCTGCTTCTCGCTGATGGACGCTGGCATGAAGCAGCTTGCCAGCAGCTATCCCACCCTGCAGGTGACCTTCCTGCGCGGCGCGGCCTCGCTGCCGTTCGTGCTGGTCTGGGTGCTGGCCACCGCCGGCCCGCGTTCGCTGGTGCCCAAGCGCTGGGCCCTGCACCTGCTGCGCGGGGCGCTGGGCATGGCGATGATCGGCTGCTTCGTCTACGCCCTGCGCAGCCTGCCGCTGTCCACCGCCTACACCATCTACTTCGTGGCCCCGCTGCTGATCGCCGCGTTGTCGGTGCCGCTGCTGGGCGAACACGTCGGCCCGCGGCGCTGGATCGCCATCGGCATCGGCCTGGTCGGGGTGCTGGTGGTGTTGCGGCCGGGCGTGGGGGGCTTCATCTCGGTGCCGGGCCTGATGGTGCTGCTGGCCGCCACCGCCTATGCCGTGGCCGCCATCACGGTCAGCATGCTCACCCGCACCGACACCCCGCAGTCGATGGTGGTCTGGTTCCTGGTGATCATGGCGGTGGGCGCCGGCCTGCTCGCCATCCCCGACTGGCAGCCGTTGCAGCTGGGCCACGCCGCACTCATCGCCGGCATGGGGCTCGCCGGGGCCGGCGGGCAGGTCGCCCTGACCCGCGCGTTCCAGCTGGGCGAGGCCTCGCTGATCGCACCGCTGGAGTACACCGGGCTGGTCTGGGTGATCGGCTGGGACCTGCTGTTCTGGGGCGCGCTGCCGGACCGCTTCACCTGGCTGGGCGCGGCGATCATCGTCGCCTCCGGCCTGTACCTGCTGCACCGGGAGCGGGTCCGCCAGGTCCAGGCGCCCGCGCCGCTGGACCATCCCTGAGCCGGGCAGGGCCGTCCCGGGCCCGATCACGCCGGCTTAGAACCAAACGGAATATCATTCCGCACAGCCGCGCGGGCCAGGGCCGTCCCGCGCTGGTAGGCTGCACGCCCCCTCCCGTCGATGCCCGGTTGACCGCGAAGTGATCGAGTTCCAGCGCCTGCACAAATCCTATGCCGTCGGCGGCCGCGCGATCGCCGCGCTGCAGCCGCTGGACCTGACCATCGAGGCCGGCGAGGTATTCGGCATCATCGGCCACTCCGGGGCAGGCAAGTCGACCTTGATCCGCCTGATCAACCGGCTCGAAGAACCCACCGGCGGCCGCCTGCTGATCAGCGGCGAAGACGTCACCGCGCTCGACGCCGACGGCCTGCGCACGCTGCGCCGTCGCATCGGCATGATCTTCCAGCACTTCAACCTGCTGTCCTCGCGCACGGTGGCGGCCAACGTCGCCTTCCCGCTGGAGCTGGCCGGTACCCCGCGCGCCGAGATCGACGCGCGCGTGGACGAACTGCTGCATACCGTGGGCCTGGAAGCGCATGCGACCAAGTACCCGGCGCAGTTGTCCGGCGGGCAGAAGCAGCGCGTCGGCATTGCCCGCGCCCTGGCCACCCGCCCGCAGATCCTGCTGTGCGATGAAGCCACCAGCGCACTGGACCCGCAGACCACCGCGTCGGTGCTGAAGCTGCTGGGCAAGATCAACCGCGAGCTGGGCCTGACCATCGTGCTGATCACCCACGAGATGGACGTGATCCGCGGGGTCTGCGACCGCGTGGCCGTGCTCGATGCCGGCCACCTGGTGGAAACCGGCCCGGTCACCGAGGTGTTCCTGCACCCGCAGCACCCGACCACGCGCCGCTTCGTGAGCGAATCGGAGCAGGTGGACGAGGGCGAGCTGCACAAGGACTTCGAGGCGGTCGCCGGGCGCATCGTGCGCCTGACCTTCCTCGGCGCGGACACCTACGAACCGCTGCTGGGCCGCATCGCGCGCGAAACCGGCGTGGACTACAACATCCTGTCCGGCCGTATCGACCGGATCAAGGACACCCCCTACGGCCAGCTGACGGTATCGCTGGTGGGCGGCGACGTGCAGGCCGCGCAGGCCGGCTTCGTGGCCGCCGGTGTCCACCTTGAGGAGCTGCGTCGATGATGCTGGGTACTGCCGGCGGGTTCTTCCGCCATCTGGATGCGGGCAAGTGGGCCGATATCGGCCAGGCCACGCTGGATACCCTGCTGATGCTTGGTGGCTCGCTGCCGCTGACGCTGGCCATCGGCCTGCCGCTGGGCGTGCTGCTGTTCCTGACCGGCTCGCCGCAGCTGCACCGCAAGCCGGTGCTGTACGGCGCGTTGGCGGTGCTGGTGAACCTGCTGCGCTCGGTGCCTTTCATCATCCTGATGATCGTGCTGATTCCGCTCACCTTGTGGATGATGGGTACCTCGCTGGGCGTGCGCGGTGCGATCGTGCCGCTGGTGATCGGCGCGGCGCCGTTCTACGCACGCCTGGTGGAAACCGCGCTGCGCGAAGTGGACCGTGGCGTGATCGAAGCGAGCCAGTCGATGGGCGCCACCACCTGGCAGCTGGTCACCCGGGTGTTGCTGCCCGAGGCGCGGCCCGGCCTGATCGCCGGTGCGACAGTCACGGTGATCGCGCTGATCGGCTTCACCGCGATGGGCGGTGCCATCGGTTCCGGCGGCCTGGGCGACCTGGCCTTCCGCGACGGCTACCAGCGCTCGCACACCGACGTGGCCCTGGTCACCGTGGTGCTGCTGCTGGTACTGGTGCAGATCCTGCAGATGCTGGGCGACTGGCTGGTGTCGCACTACAGCCGGAAATAACCGGTAGGTACCGACCGTTGGTAGGTACGCCCGGCGATGCCCGGCGTCGTTTCTATCGGGTTTGTGACCCCGGTGGCTCTACAGCCGCGACGGATACCCTAGGCTCCTTGCACCGCTTGCATGTCTGCCATCCATGAGCCGCCCCACCAACAACCTCAGGGCCGTCCATCCGGGCGAAATCCTGCGCGAGGAGTTTCTGCTGCCGTTGCAGCTGAGCATCACTGCGCTGGCACGGGCGCTGGATGTGCCCCCTACGCGATTGCATGCCATCGTGCATGAAACCCGCGGCGTCACGGCGGATACCGCAGTGCGCCTGGCACGTCATTTCGGTGGGGACGCCGCGTCGTGGCTGGCCCTCCAGGCCGAGTACGATCTGAAGACGCTGCCGACCCGCCAGGAAATCGAGCGCAGGGTGCAGCCGCGCGAGGCAGCCTGACCGCCACGCTCACCGCACGTTCGGCACCTCATACCCCAGCCGGTCCACCTGCTCGGGATGCTGCGGCACGCGCTTCAGCTTGTCGGTATTGACCCCGTAGTCGTCGCGCAGGCGGGTGGCCAGTTCCTTGTAGAGCTCTTTGTCCATGTCCGGCTGGCGCGCGAAGATCCAGGCCATCTCGCGGCCGGGATAGCCCAGCATCGCCCACGAATAGTCCGGGGCCACTTCCAGCACGCGGGTGTGGGTCGGTACGATCTTGTAGAACCAGGTGCGCCAGTTGTGGTTGCCGCTTTCCTCATCCACCGAGGCGCGCACGGTCAGCTGCTGGAGCGGTTCGGAGAACCCGTTGCGGTACCGATAGGTGATGGACACCTTCTGGTCGCCGCGCAGGCTGAACTCGTTGACGCTGGCCACATGGCCGCGTTCGATCGGGTTGGGAACCCGGCCGATCACATACCAGGTGCCCATGAACTTCTGCAGGTCGATGGGGGCGCCGGTCGCTTCAGTGGCCACCGGTACCGGACTCGGCTTGGCCTCGTGGCGGAAGGCGCAGGCGGACAGCAGCGACAGCGTCGACAGCAACAGGACAGCGCGAAGCGGGCGGTTCAGAGACATGCGGCAGAAGGCTCCAGTGGCTGGCACGGGCATGGTGGGTGGGACGACGGAGAACGTCAATGGTGGCGTTCATGCTTGCCGTGCCGGTTGCGGCAACAGGTCGCAGCCGGTGAGATGGTGGCACGGCAAGGTGACGCATCACTTTCGCACGGAGTCGTGTCATGTCCTTGTCGTCGTCGCGTCATACCCCGCGTTCACAGGCCGCCGCACGCCTGGCCAGCACCCCCGATCCGCAGGTGCTGCGCGGCGTCCGGCAGGCCGCCCTGGCCGGGCTGGCCCTGGTGCTGGTGTGGCCGGCGGCACGCGGCAGCAGCGAATGGCTGGGCTGGCTGCCCCTGTGGCTGGTGGGCATGCCGTGGCTGGCCTGGTGGAGCCTCTACCGGTTCCGCCTGCCAACGGCGCTGCTGCGCCGCCGCGGCACGGGCCGTCGCCGCGGCCCGCAGGCCCGCCGCCGCACCCGCGTGGCGCGCCCTGACCTTCGACACGGGAGCGCCGGCCGGGCGGTGTGATAGCGTCCGGGACTTATGTCCGCTTGGAGCTGCAATGTCCAAAATCGCTTCCGCCTGCCTGATGGCAGGCCTGATCACCGCCGGTGCGGTAGGTACTGCCATGGCTGCTGAGACGCCCGCCGACCCGTACGCGTGGCTCGAAGACGTGACCGGCGACAAGTCGCTGGACTGGGTCAAACAGCAGAATGCCAAGTCGGAGGGCCGCCTGGCCCAGACCCCGGCGTTCAAGCAGATGGAAGCCAGCATCCGCGAGGTGCTCGATTCGGACGCCAAGATTCCCGGCGTGCAGAAGATCGGTGACTACTACTACAACTTCTGGAAGGACAAGCAGCACGAGCGCGGCCTGTGGCGCCGCACCACGCTGGCCGAGTACCGCAAGGCCTCGCCGACCTGGGAAACCGTGCTCGACCTGGATGCCCTGAACAAGGCCGAGGGTGAGAACTGGGTCTGGCACGGCGCCGACTGCCTGCGCCCGGACTATTCGCGCTGCCTGATCGCGCTGTCGCGCGGCGGCGCCGATGCCGATGTCACCCGCGAGTTCGACCTGGCCAACAAGACCTGGATCAAGGACGGCTTCTTCCGCCCCGAATCCAAGGGCGGGCTGAACTGGATCGACCGCGACACGGTGTTCGTCTACACCGATTTCGGCACCGGCACCATGACCACCTCCGGCTACCCGCGCGTGGCCAAGCTGTGGAAGCGCGGCACGCCGATGGCCAGCGCCAGCGTGGTGTACGAAGGCAAGCCCGATGACATGTACATCGCGGCCATGCACGACGACACCCCCGGCTACGAGCGCAACCTGGTCAGCCGCACGCTGGCCTTCTACAACAACGAGGTCTACCTGCGCGGCGACGACGGCACGCTGACCAAGATCGACGCACCGAACTCGGCCGAGAAGGGCCTGCACAAGCAGTGGCTGACCCTGGAGCTGCGCGATGCGTGGACGGTGGGCGGCAAGACCTACACCGCCGGTTCGCTGCTGGTCACCAAGCTGGACGATTACCTGGCCGGCAAGCGCGACTTCGAGGTGCTGTTCGCGCCCACCGACACCACCTCGCTGGCGGGCAGCAGCTGGACGAAGAACCATCTGGTGCTCAACGTGCTGGATGACGTGAAGAGCCGCCTGAGCGTGCTCACCCCGACCGACAGCGGCTGGAAGAAGAGCGACTTCACCGGCGCGCCGTCGTTCGGCACCGTGGCCGTGGGTGCGGTGGATGCCGATGACAGCGACGCGGTGTGGATGACCGTCACCGACTACCTGACCCCGACCACGCTGGCCATTGCCGAGATCGGCAAGCAGCCGGAAGTGCTCAAGACCATGCCGGCGTTCTTCAATGCCGAGGGCAAGGTGATCGAGCAGCACTTCGCCACCAGCAAGGACGGCACCCGCGTGCCGTACTTCGTGGTGCATGCCAAGGACATGAAGCGGGATGGCTCCAACCCGACGCTGCTGTACGGCTACGGTGGCTTCGAGATCTCGCTGACCCCGTCGTACTCGGGCGGCATGGGCCGGGCGTGGTTGGAGAAGGGCGGTGTGTACGTGGTGGCCAACATCCGCGGCGGTGGCGAGTACGGCCCGCGCTGGCACCAGGCGGCGCTGAAGCAGAACCGGCACAAGGCCTATGAAGACATGGCCGCGGTCGCCCGCGACCTGGTGAGCCGCAAGATCACCTCGGCCAAGCACCTGGGCGTGCAGGGCGGCAGCAACGGTGGCCTGCTCACCGGCAACATGCTCACCCAGTACCCGGAGCTGTTCGGGGCAGTGGTGGTGCAGGTGCCGCTGCTGGACATGAAGCGTTACAGCCACCTGTTGGCCGGCGCATCCTGGATGGCCGAATACGGCAATCCGGACACGGCCGACTGGGAGTTCATCAAGACCTTCTCGCCGTACCACCTGTTCGATGCGAAGAAGACCTACCCGCCGGTGCTGTTCACGACATCCACCCGTGACGATCGGGTGCATCCGGGCCATGCTCGCAAGATGGCCGCGAAGATGATCGAAGCGGGCAAGGACGTGACCTACTACGAGAATATCGAGGGCGGTCACGGCGGCGCGGCCAACAATGCGCAGGCCGCGCACATGTCGGCATTGGCCTATAGCTTCCTGTGGGAACAGTTGCGGTAGAGTCGAGCGTTGCTCGACTGCTGGGATGGCCCATCGGCCCGGTAGCCGCAGGAATTCACCGAAGGCCGCTTCGGTCCGCCTCCGGGTGGTGGGGCGTCAGGTTGGCTCCACCCCATTTCGACGCCGCGCAGAGATGCGCGGCGTTTTTTTGGTTGTTGTGCCACTGGCGGGCCCAAAACAACAGCAGTTTGCGCATGGCTTTACGGGCGTCCCTGGCTTCCTGGAGGCACGGTGGCAACGGTCCCGCGCCGGACCCGTCTGTACCGCCGTGCCCGCTTTACCTGAAGAATTCGGGAGCGTGCGCCTGATTCACGCTCTTCGCGTCATGGCTACGGGCTCTGAAGAATCTTCACCGCGAACGCGGCCAGCCCGGAATGAGGCTCAATGGCAAGGTTCCCATATGAATCGTCGGAGATGCTGAAGGGCTGTGGCACCGACTCGTCGATCTCGACGGGACTCATGGCGTCGGTGGCGATGGTGTAGATGTAAACCAGCGTGCCCCTGGGTGGCAGCCCGTCTGCCTCGGACGCGGTCAAACCTTTCGTCGGCTCCAGTGAAGGCAGCTCGGCGTAACCGATCAAGCGGTCATTATCGAGGATGCGCCATTCGATGACGGTCGCGTCGCCGGGTGCATGCGGCCGTTTGGGTGGCCTGGCGATGTCCTTGAGCCCGTCGACGGAGGCGACCACATACGCCGCGTTGCTGAGATCGAGCAAGACCCACTGCCGATTCGGACTAACTCGAAAGCCGAAAATCGTTCCATTGGCCGGTGCCGGCCTGATCAACTGATCGCTTGCATCCACAATGCGTGCTTCCGCTGAACCCGGCGCGCGCAGCCTGAACGGCAGCGGCTCGCGCTTCCCGATTGGCGACGATGTTTGCTCCAGCGGCAGCGCAATAAGCTTGTAGTGGCCTGCTTTTTGTTCCGCTGATACCGTTGAGCAAGCCGCCAACTCAGGGGTGCAGGAAAACACGAGCAGCGCGCCGACCAGGGTGAGATTGTGCAGCAGCTTCATGAGTTGCGCCTCAGATCTTCAAGCAATGCACTGGCAACGGTCCTGCGCCCGATCCACCTGTGCCGCCGTGCGCGACAAGGTGAAAAGTGCCATGAACTTCTTCTCGTCCACGTCAATGGATACCTCGGATCAGCCAGGAGCGCGCGCCTGATTCATGCTCCTCGTGTCATGGCTACGGGATCTGAAGGATCTTCAGCCCGAAGGCGGCCAGCCCAGAATGAGGCTCAATGGCAAGGTTCCCATACGAATCGTCGGAGATGCTGAAGGGCTGTGGCACCGACTCGTCGATCTCGACGGGACTCATGGCGTCGGTGGCGATGGTGTAGATGTAAACCAGCGTGCCCCTGGGTGGCAGCCCGTCTGCCTCGGAGGCGGTCAAGCCTTTCGTCGGCTTGAGCGAAGGCAACTGTGCGTAACCGATCAGGCGATCATCATCGAGGGGGAGCCATCTGAAACCAGTGGCGTCGGCGGCTGCAGCGGGCTGTATCGGTGGCTTGGCAATGTCCTTGAGTCTGTCGACAGAGGCGACCGTATAGTCCGCATCGCCGAAATACAGCAGGACCCATTGCCGCTTTGGGCTAACCTTCATCTCAGCGATTGATCGGCCCTTGGGTGCTCGTCTGATCTCGTTCCCGCCCTTGTCGACAATGTGTGCGCGGGATGAGTTAGGCGCAACAAGCCTGAGTGGTGGTGGCTCGCGCTTCGGAGGGTGAGGAGGCGGCTCGACCAGCGGTACCGCGACCAGCCTGTAGCGAACCACCTGCGTTTCTGGTGGCGTTGGTGCGGGACCCGCTGTAGCCAACTCAGAGGTGCAGGCAGACACAAGCAGCGCGGCGACCAGGGTGAGATTGTGCAGCAGCGTCATGCGTTGCACCTCATTGACGCTAATGGCTCCAACTGCGCCGCCGCACTCGTACGCTGTAACAGTGTGGGGAGGCCATTGACCGTATTGGTGAGTGCGTTTGCAAAGCGACGGTTGAAGTAGTTGCGGGCCGTAGCGGTCACCTCACCCACGTCTCCAACCCACGCCGGATCCGTGCCACGGCTTCTTCCAGGCGCGGTACTTCCTGCGTATAGGCCAGTCGCACGTGCGCGTTGGCGCGGTAGTGTCCGAAATCCAGCCCGGGCGTAAAGGCCACGTGCTGGGTTTCCAGGAAGTGCGCGCAGAACGCCTGCGCGTCATCGGTGAACGCGCTGACGTCGCAGTACAGGTAGAAGGCGCCTTCAGGCTCCACCTCGATGCGGAAACCCAGGGCGCGCAGCGCCGGCAGCAGGTAGTCGCGGCGCTCGCGGAAGGCCGCGCGGCGGTGTTCGAAGATGGCCATGCTTTCCGGGGTGAAGCAGGCCAGGGCGGCATGCTGGGCAATGCTGGAGGCGCTGATGTACAGGTTCTGCGCCAGCTTCTCCAGGTCCGGTACCGCCTGCGGTGGGGCGACCAGCCAGCCCAGCCGCCAGCCGGTCATGCCGTAGTACTTGGAGAAGCTGTTAAGCACGAAGGCCTCGTCGTCCACCTGCAGCACGCTGGCCGCGTCCATGCCGTAGGTGAGGCCGTGGTAGATCTCATCCACCACCAGGTGGCCGCCCCGCGCCTTCAACGACTGCGACAACCCGGCCAGCTGGGGCGCGGACAGTACCGTGCCGGTCGGGTTGGCCGGCGAGGCCACCAGCGCGCCTACGCTGGCCGCGTTCCAGTGCTGCTCGATCAGCGCCGGGGTGAGCTGGTAGGCCGTCTGCGGGCCCACCGGCACCAGTTGCGCGGCGCCCTCGACCAGGCGCAGGAAGTGGCGGTTGCACGGATAGCCGGGGTCGGCCAGCAGCCAGTGCTTGTCCGGGTCCACCAGCAGGCTGCTGGCCAGCAGCAGCGCGCCCGAGCCGCCGGGCGTGACCAGGATGCGCTCGGGGTCGATCTGCAGCTGGTACCGCTGCTGGTAGAACCCGGCGATGGCCTCGCGCAGCGCGGGCAGCCCGCGCGCGGCGGTGTAGCGGGTGTGGCCGGCGGCCAGGGCGGCCTGGCCGGCCTGCACGATCGGCGCGGCGGTGGTGAAATCCGGCTCGCCGATCTCCAGGTGGATCACGTCGTGCCCGGCCTGCTCCAGCGCCTGCGCGCGGGCCAGCAGCGACATCACGTGGAAGGGTTCGATTTCCTGGCTGCGGCGGCTGTAGGCGGCCGTGGGGGTAGGGGTGCTCATGCTGCCGATGATAGGTGCAGTGACCATCGGCAGGCTTGCCGCTGCCCCAACGCCCGCCCAGACTGGGGCCGACCATGGACGCCATTGCATTCCCCCGTAAGGAGCCTTATCTCGTGAAACCCGCCCTTTGTTTACTGGTTGCCAGCCTGATGACCTCCAACGTGCATGCCGCCCCCGCGCTCACCCCGCCCGACGCCGAGAAGCAGCCGCACACGGTCAAGGCGCCGTTCGGCGCGACCCGCAACGACGACTACTACTGGCTGCGCGACGACAAGCGCGAAGATCCGAAGATGCTGGCCTACCTGAATGCGGAGAACGCCTACACCGACCAGGTGGTGGCGCCGCTCAAGCCGCTCGAGGACACCCTGTACAAGGAGATCGTGGCGCGCATCAAGCAGGACGATGCCAGCGTGCCCGCGCGTGATCGCGGCTACTGGTATTACACCCGCTTCGAGACCGGCAAGGATTACCCGATCCAGGCACGGCGCAAAGGCAGCATGGAGGCGCCCGAAGAGATCCTGCTGGACATCAACGTGATGGCCGAGGGCAAGAACTACTTCGATGTCGGCGATGCCGATGTCAGTCAGGACAACCACCTGCTGGCCTGGGCCGAAGACGATGTCGGCCGCCGCCAGTACGTGATCCGTTTCAAGGACCTGCGCACCGGCCAGGTGCTGCCGGACCGCATCGAGAACGTGTCGCCCAACGTGGTCTGGGCCGACGACAACCGCACTCTGTTCTACGTCGAGAATGATCCGGAAACCCTGCTCACCGTGCGCGTCAAAAAGCACGTGCTGGGCACCCCGGCCAGCAGCGACGTGCTGGTGTACGAAGAGAAGGACGACAGCTTCTACATGGGCGTCGGCCGCACCCGCGACGACAAGTTCCTCACCATCGAACTGCACAGCACGGTCAGCTCGGAAACCCGTTACGCCCCGGCCGCCAACCCGCAGGCATTCACCCTGCTGGCGCCGCGTGCGCGCGATGTGGAATACGACGCCGACCACTTCAACGGCCGCTGGGTGATCCGCACCAACGATGCCGGCGCGAAGAACTTCAAGATCGTCACCGCGCCCACCGATGCCACCGCGCGCACGCAGTGGACCGACTGGGTGGCCCATGACGATGCGGTGCTGGTGGAAGGGTTCGAGCTGTTCGACGGCTTCAGTGCGATCGCCGAGCGTTCCAATGGCCTGGAGCGCATCCGCCTGCTGTATCCCGATGGTCGCCAGGACTACGTCAAGGCCGACGAGCCGGCCTACTCGATGGGCCTGGCCGCCAATCCCGAGCCGGACAGCCCGTGGCTGCGCTACGCCTACAACTCGCTGACCACCCCGACCACCACCTACGAGCTCAACACCGTTACCGGTGAGCGTCGCCAGCTCAAGCAGCAGCCGGTGATCGGCTACGACCCGGGCAAGTACACCACCGAGCGGGTCTGGGTGACCGCGCGCGACGGAGCCAAGGTGCCGGTGTCGCTGGTGTACCGCAACGGTTTCAAGAAGGACGGCACCGCGGCGCTGTACCAGTACGCCTACGGCAGCTACGGCATGTCGATGGACCCCGGTTTCAACCAGACCGTGGTGAGCCTGCTCGACCGCGGCGTGGTCTATGCCATCGCGCATATCCGCGGCGGCGAGGAAATGGGACGTGCGTGGTACGAGGACGGCAAGCTGCTGAAGAAGCAGAACACCTTCAACGACTTCGTCGATGTCACCCGCGAGCTGGTGCGCCTGGGCTATGCGTCCAAGGACCGCGTGGCCGCGTCCGGCGGCAGCGCCGGCGGCCTGCTGATGGGCGCGGTGGCCAACCAGGCCCCGCAGGATTACCGGGTGATGGTGGCGCAGGTGCCGTTCGTGGACGTGGTCACCACCATGCTCGACGCCAGCATCCCGCTGACCACCAACGAGTACGACGAGTGGGGCAACCCGGAGCAGCGCGAGTACTACGACTACATGCTCGGCTACTCGCCCTACGACAACGTCAAGAAGCAGGCCTACCCGGCGCTGTTCGTCGGCACCGGGCTGTGGGATTCGCAGGTGCAGTACTGGGAGCCGGCCAAGTGGGTGGCCAAGCTGCGCGATGACAACACCGGCACCCATCCGATCGTGTTCCGCACCAACATGGAGGCCGGGCACGGCGGCAAGTCCGGGCGTTTCCAGCGCTACCACGAGCTGGCCGAATCGTATGCGTTCGTGCTCGACCAGCTGGGCGTGACCGCCGCCCCGTAATGCCGGCCTCGGGCCGGCAACCCGCCCTCCGGACGGCGACCATCGCGGTCGTCGTCCGGCCTCGCTATGCTGGGCACATGACCGTGCCCGAACGCCCCGACGTTGCCGATGCCCCTGCCACGCGGCCACCGGTGCGGTTCCGCTGGGCATGGTGGCTGCTGGCCTATGCCAGCCTGGCCACCGGCATCGTCGGCATCTTCGTGCCGGGCCTGCCCACCACCGTGTTCATCCTGATCTCGGCCTGGGCCGCCTCGCGCGGCTCCGAGCGTCTGCACACCTGGCTGCTGCAGCATCCGCGCTTTGGCCCCTCCATCCGCAACTGGCAGGCCCACGGCGCGGTCAGCCGCTACGCCAAGTGGATGGCCACCCTGACCATGGCGGTCTGCGCCGGCATCATGCTCTGGTGCGTGCCGATCGCGTGGGTGAAGTGGTTCTCCATCGGCAGCATGGCGGCGGTGGCGATCTGGCTGTGGAGCCGCCCACTGCCACCCCGGTAGCGCCGGCCGCTGGCCGGCAACCACGCATGCACTGAAGGACACACGGGCTGCCGGCCGCTGGCCGGCAATCGCATGACCCTGGCATCGTGAGCAGCCGACCCGCAGCCGGCACCCCCATGGCCGCGTTCATCGAATCGATACCCTCGGTCAAAGAACCCACGGCTATACTCGGGCCATGAGCATCCCCCATCGCAACCGAATCCTGATTCCGTTGGCAGCGGCCTCGCTGCTTCTCCTTGCCGCCTGCGGCAACAAAGGCCCGCTTGTGCTGCCGCAGAAGCCGGTGCCGGTCGAAGAAATCGCCGAGCCGGCCGTCGATGAGACCACCCCGGCGGCCGTGGATGACACCAACAACCCGCCGGTGGTGCCCGATCCGGTCGACGCGCCGCTGAAGTCCGAAAATGGTAATGACTAAGGCCGCCTCCACGGCGCTGCGCTTCAGCAAGATGCACGGCGCCGGCAATGATTTCGTCGTCCTGGACCTGCGTGACGGTACGCCCGCACCCACCCCGGCCCTGGCGGCCCGCCTGGCCGATCGCCATACCGGCGTCGGCTGCGACCAGATCCTCACCATCGAACCACCGCGCGCGGAAGGGTCGGTGGCGTCCTACCGCATCTGGAACGCCGACGGCTCGCAGTCCGAGCAGTGCGGCAATGGCGCCCGGTGCGTGGCCGCGTGGCTGGTGCGCGATGGCGCGGCCGGTCAGGACAGCTTCGCCATCGACAGCCCGCTGGCTACCCACACCATCGAGCGGCTGGGCAACGACCAGTACGCGGTGGCGATGGGCGTGCCGCGCTTCGAGCCGGCGCAGGTGCCGCTGCTGGGCTTTGCCCGTGCGCGCGATGAATACCTGCTGCCGTTGCAGGGCGATACGGTGCGCTTCGGCGCGGTGTCGATGGGCAACCCGCATGCGGTGATCGAAGTGGGCCTGATCGATGCCGCCCCGGTCGAACGCCTGGGCAACCTGCTGCAGCAGCACGCCACCTTCCCGCAGTCGGTGAATGTCGGCTTCGTGCAGGTGATCGACCCCCGCCATGCGCGCCTGCGCGTGTACGAGCGCGGCGTGGGGGAAACCCTGGCCTGCGGCAGCGGCGCCTGCGCGGCGGCGGTGGTGATGATGCAGCGTGGCCGCCTGGAGCGCGACGCCACGTTGTCGCTGCCCGGCGGCGAGCTGCGCCTGCGCTGGCCGGCCGACGACGCCCAGGTGGTGATGTCCGGCCCGGCAGCCTTCGTCTTTGAAGGGGAGTGGCACGCATGAACGAGACGGTCGAGAAGATCGGTGCGCACGAAGTCGCCGCCTGGCTGCGGCGGCATCCGGCGTTCCTCAAGCAGTTCCCGGACCTGGCGCTGACCATGGTGGTGCCGCGCGATGACGGCCCGACCGCGTCGCTGGCCAGCTACCAGCTGGACGTGCTGCGCGACAAGAACCGCGAGCTGTCGCGACGGCTCGCCGACCTGGCCGCCAACGCGCAGGTCAACGAACGCCTGGCCGTCCGCACCCATCAGCTGACCCTGGCGCTGATGAAGCAGACCACGGCCGCCGATACCCTGCGTGCCATGGCCGCCTCGCTGGAAGAAGACTTCGCCGGCGACAAGGTGCGCCTGGTGATGCTGCAGCCGGTTGCCGGGCTGGAGCAGGCGCCGTGGCTGCAGGTGATCCCGGCCGACAGCCCGCTGCTGGGGTCGTTCCGCGATTGCCTGGCCGATGGTGAGCCGATCTGCGGCCGCCTGCAGGCCGAGAAGAACACCGTGCTGTACGGCGCGCTCGCCGACACGGTGCAGTCCAGCGCATTGCTGCCGCTGCCGGGTGTCGGCCTGATCGCCGTGGGCAGCCACGATCCCAACCGTTTCTACCCGGGCATGGGCACGCTGTTCCTGCGCATGATGGGCGAAGCGCTGGCGGTCGGCCTGGCCCGCTTCACGCACGACTGAGGCCGACGTGGGCGCTGGCATGGGGGCCGCTGCGGAATTCCTCGCGCACCTGGAGGTGGAGCGGCGCATGTCGGTGCACACCCTGGATGCCTACCGCCGCGACCTGGACGCCTTGACCGGCTGGGCCAACGACCACGACGCGCGCATCGATGTGCTCGATGGCGAGCAGCTGCGCCAGTTCATCGCCGCCGAACACCGCCGCGGGCTCTCGCCCACGTCGCTGCAGCGTCGCCTGTCGGCGTGCCGCAGTTTCTATGCGTGGCTGCTCAAGCATCGCCGCATCGACGCCAGCCCCGCCGCGGGGCTCAAGGCGCCGAAGGCGCCGCGCAAGCTGCCGCAGGTGCTCGATGCCGACGAAGCCGTGCAGCTGGTGGAACTGCCCACCGACGGGCCGCTGGGCCTGCGTGACCGCGCGCTGCTGGAACTGTTCTATTCCTCCGGGCTGCGTCTGAGCGAGCTGTGCGCGCTGATCTGGCGTGACCTGGATTTCGCCACCGGGCTGGTCAACGTGCTGGGCAAGGGCAACCGCGAGCGGCGCGTGCCGTTCGGCTCGCACGCGCGCACCGCGCTGGAAGGCTGGCGTGGCGAGAGCGGCGGCAGCGACGCCCAACCGGTGTTCCCGGGCCGCAAGGGCGGGCCGATCAGCCAGCGCGCCATCCAGATCCGCATCCGCCAGCTGGCCCAGCGCCAGGGCCTGTTCAAGCATGTACACCCGCACATGCTGCGGCACAGTTTTGCCAGCCACATTCTGGAATCCTCCGGCGACCTGCGCGGCGTGCAGGAGCTGCTCGGGCATGCCGATATCGCCACCACGCAGATCTACACCCACCTGGATTTCCAGTACCTGGCCAAGGTCTACGACGCCGCGCACCCGCGCGCGAAGCGGCGCAAGAGCGGCAACGAAAGCTGAATCGATCCACTGCGTCACCGGGCCGCAGGGCAGGGTGGGTTGAAGCCCCCGGCAACGACCCCACCTCAGTCTCTGTCACCCCGGAGGCTCCATGGACCCCAGTCAGAACCCCAACGTATTTCACGCCACCACCATCATTTCGGTGCGCCGCAACGGTCATGTCGCGGTTGCCGGCGATGGCCAGGTCACGCTTGGCCACACGGTGATGAAGGGCAACGCCCGCAAGGTGCGCCGGCTGGGTCGCGAGGGCCAGGTCCTGGCCGGTTTCGCCGGTGCCGCCGCCGACGCCTTCACCCTGTTCGAGCTGTTCGAGGCCAAGCTTGAGAAGCACGGCCAGCTGCAGCGCGCCGCGGTGGAACTGGCCAAGGACTGGCGCACCGAGCGCCGCCTGGGCAAGCTCGAAGCGCTGCTGGCCGTGGCCGACAAGGACACCTCGCTGATCATCAGCGGCACCGGCGATGTGATCGAGCCGGAAGACGGCATCATCGCGATCGGTTCCGGCGGTTCCTACGCGTTGTCGGCCGCACGCGCGCTGATGGCACACACCGAACTGGATGCCCGCACCATCGCCACCGAGTCGATCAACATCGCCGGCGACATCTGCATCTACACCAATCGCAACGTGGTGGTCGAGGAACTGTAAGCCTAGTGCCGGCCGCTGGCCGGCAACCCCGACCCACCACATTCATTCGTGAGCACACCCATGCCGCACAAGATTGAAGTTTCGTCCGCCACCATGACCCCGCGCGAGATCGTGCAGGAACTGGACCGGCACATCGTGGGCCAGCACGACGCCAAGCGCGCGGTGGCCATCGCATTGCGCAACCGCTGGCGCCGCATGCAGCTGCCGGCCGAGCTGCGCAACGAAGTGATGCCCAAGAACATCCTGATGATCGGGCCGACCGGCGTCGGCAAGACCGAGATCGCGCGTCGCCTGGCCACGCTGGCCAACGCGCCGTTCGTGAAGGTGGAAGCCACCCGTTTCACCGAGGTCGGCTATGTGGGCAAGGACGTGGAGCAGATCATCCGCGACCTGGCCGACACGGCGGTCAAGCTGTACCGCGAGCAGGCCAAGGTGCGCGTGCGCACCCAGGCCGAGGAGCGCGCTGAAGACCGCATCCTGGACGCGCTGCTGCCGCGCCGCAGCGCGGGTATCGGTTTCGATGCCGAGGCCGCGCGCAACGAGCCGTCGGCGCAGGACAACGAAACCCGCATCAAGTTCCGCCGCATGCTCCGCAACGGTGAGCTGGACGAGCGCGAGATCGAGCTGGAAGTGTCGGCCAACGTCAGCATGGACATCATGACCCCGCCGGGCATGGAGGAAATGGGCCAGCAGCTGCGCCAGATGTTCTCGAGCATGGGCGGGGCGAAGGCGCAGAAGCGCACGCTGAGCATCAAGGCCGCGCGTCCGCTGCTGATCGAGGAAGAGGCGGGCAAGCTGGTCAACGAAGACGATATCCGCAGCGCGGCGATCGAGGCCTGCGAGCAGCACGGCATTGTGTTTATCGACGAGATCGACAAGGTGGCCAAGCGCGGTGAGGCCGGCTCATCCGGCGGCGATGTGTCGCGCGAGGGCGTGCAGCGCGATCTGCTGCCGCTGGTGGAAGGCTCCAATGTGTCGACCAAGTACGGCACGATCAAGACCGACCACATCCTGTTCATTGCCTCCGGTGCATTCCACCTGGCCAAGCCGAGCGATCTGATTCCGGAGTTGCAGGGTCGTTTCCCGATCCGGGTGGAGCTGGGCGCGCTGAGCAAGAACGATTTCGTGCGCATCCTGACCGAGCCGAAGGCGGCGCTGACCAAGCAGTACGAAGCGCTGCTGCAGACCGAAGGCGTGTCGATGAAGTTCACCGAGGACGCCGTGGACCGTCTGGCGGAGATCGCGTTCCAGGTGAACGAGCGCCAGGAAAACATCGGCGCCCGCCGCCTGCACACGGTGCTGGAGCGCCTGCTGGACACGCTCAGCTACGAAGCCCCGGACCGCGATGGCGAGACCATCAGCATCGACAAGGCTTACGTGGATGCGCACCTGGGCGAGCTGGTACAGGACCCGGACCTGAGCCGCTACATCCTGTAACGCATCACACCAGTCGGGTGGTAGGGAAGCGGCGGCGCGAAAGCGTCGCCGCTTTTTTTATCTCCACTGCAGTGGATCAAAAGCGGCCGCTACTCTGCCTTCGCTGGTTGGGTCGGGTGTGTGGGGGCTCGCGGGACACGCCGCAAGTACGTCCGTGTAGGCTCGTGAGCGCCATCCATGGCGCCCAACGGTCCCGCGAGCCCCCACACACCCGCCCTCGACACATTCCTGTCGCGCACAGAGAGAGCAACGGCACATCGAGACTTCAGGCCAACGAGGTGCTGCAAACGCGTCGCCTTGAACGAGAGAACGATTCTGCAAGAAGTAAAAGGATGTTCCAGCAAATCGCGCACGTTCGCTGTTGTGTTTCCCATGACCACCAGCCCAATGTCGAGGGTGGGGCGGTGTGGGTTCGCGGGACCGTTGGGCGCCATGGATGGCGCTCACGAGCCTCCAGGGATGGATTCACGGCGTGTCCCGCGAACCCACACTCACGATACGGGCCACCGTGTCCACGTCCACCCCCTCGCGCAACTGCCCCAACTCGCGCGCGCGCTGGAATGCCGCCGCGAAAATGCCCAGCTCCTCGCGCGATGCCTCCAACTGCAGCTCCTGCATCGCCTGGCTCTCCACCGACAGATCGTTGCGCAGCATGATCTCCATCATGTTGCGCAACCGCTCGTCATCGGCCAGCTCCTGGAACGACACCAGCAACGCCGACCGCAGATCCAGCACCGGCGTCGTGCGCTTGGACGACGTCGTCCGCCGCAACCGCTCGATGAACGGAATGCGCTCACGGTCGATCATCGCCGTCAGCACCTCCGTCTTGTTCTTGAAGTGCCAGTACACCGCCCCACGCGTATAGCCGGCGCGCGCACCGATCATCGCCAGGCTCGTCCCCGCCACCCCGAATTCATGGAAACAGGCCTGGGCCGCGTCGAGGATCCCCGCGCGGGTCGCCTGCGCCTCTTCTTTGGTCTTTCTGGCCATTGCGCTTTGCAGTTGCTGGATGAAACCGACCTGAATTGTACCCCTTTACAAACAAACATGCATGTATGTATATTTCCGTCCCACTGATCCCCGGTGAGGACCGCGCGTAGCCGCGCCAAAGCCGAAGCCGTCAGATTTGCCGTATTTGCCGACCTGTTGGCTGTCATTCGTCGCTTTTAAAGGCGGGGTAGTGCTGCAGGCGACCCTTTTTCGTTTCCTGTGAGCCCCCACCATGTCCCGAACCCCGTACCGTCTTCTCGCGCTGTCCCTCGCGATCGCCTTGACCGTGTCCGCCTGTGGCGGCGGTGAGCAGGAGGGGCCGCAGGGCGGCCCGGGCCAGGTCACCGTTGCCACCCTCAAGGGCGAACAGGTCAGCCTCACCCGCGAACTGCCCGGCCGCACCAACGCCTTCCTGGTCGCCGAAGTGCGCCCCCAGGTCAGCGGCATCGTCGCCAAGCGCCTGTTCACCGAAGGCGGCCTGGTCACCGCCGGCCAGCCCCTCTACCAGGTGGATGACGCCAGCTACCGCGCCCAGGCCAACAGCGCCCGCGCCCAGCTTGCCCGCGCCGACGCCACCGCCAACGCCGCGCGCCTGAGCGCCAAGCGCATCACCGAACTGGCCAAGGTCGACGCCGTCAGCAAGCAGGACCTGGAAAACGCCGTGGCCGCCCAGAAGCAGGCCGAGGCCGACGTGGGCGCCGCCAAGGCCGCCCTGGATGCCGCCAACGTCACCCTGGGCTACGCCCGCATCACCGCCCCGATCAGCGGCCGCATCGGCAAGTCCTCGGTCACCCAGGGCGCGCTGGTCAGCGCCGGCCAGGCCGACGCGCTTGCCACCGTGCAGCAGCTCGACCCGATCTATGTCGACCTCACCCAGTCGGCCAGCGAACTGCTGCAGATGCGCCGTGAACTGGCCAGCGGCCGCCTGCAGGACAACCAGACCCTGCCGGTCACCATCCTGCTCGACGACGGCACCGAGTTCGCCCACAAGGGAACCCTGGAGTTCTCCGAAGTCAGCGTCGACCCCACCACCGGCAGCTACGCGCTGCGGGTCAAGGTCGACAACCCCGACCAGGTGCTGATGCCCGGCATGTACGTGCGCGCCCAGGTCGGCAGCGGCGTGCGCGAAAACGGCATCCTCGTGCCCATGCAGGGCATCGCCCGCGATCCCAAGGGCGACACCACCGCCATGGTGGTCGGCAAGGACAACAAGGTCGAAGTGCGCCCGGTCAAGGTCAGCCGCGCGGTCGGCAGCAAGTGGCTGGTCGAAGACGGCCTGAAGCCGGGCGACAAGGTCATCGTTGAGGGCCTGCAGAAGATCCAGCCGGGCATGCCCGTGCAGGCCACCGAGATGGGCGCCGCGCCGGCCAAGCCGGCCACGCCGGCGGCGTCGGCCGACAAGCAGTAAGCGGAGAATCCAATGGCTCGTTATTTTATTGATCGCCCCATCTTCGCGTGGGTGATTGCGATCATCATCATGCTCGCCGGTGCGCTGGCCGTGGTGAAGCTGCCCGTGTCGATGTACCCCGAAGTGGCCCCGCCCGCCGTTGAAATCAGCGCTACCTACCCGGGTGCGTCGGCCAAGGTGGTGGAAGACTCGGTGACCCAGATCATCGAGCAGAACATGAAGGGCATCGATGGCCTGATCTACTTCTCCTCCAACAGCTCGGCCAACGGCCAGGCCACCATCACCCTCACCTTCGAGAGCGGGACCAACCCGGACATCGCGCAGGTGCAGGTGCAGAACAAGCTGCAGCTGGCCATGCCGCTGCTGCCGCAGGAAGTACAGCGGCAGGGCATCAACGTGGCCAAGTCGAGCAGCGGCTTCCTGCAGGTGATCGGCTTTGTGTCCAACGACGGCAGCATGGACGCCAACGACATCTCCGACTACGTCGGTTCCAATGTCGTGGACCCGCTCAGCCGCGTACCGGGCGTGGGCAACATCCAGGTGTTCGGTGGCAAGTACGCCATGCGCATCTGGCTGGACCCCAACAAGCTGCACACCTACAAGCTGTCGGTGGATGAAGTGACCGCGGCGATCACCGCGCAGAACGCGCAGGTCGCCATCGGCCAGCTCGGCGGTGCGCCGTCGGTGAAGGGCCAGCAGCTCAACGCCACCATCAACGCGCAGGACCGCCTGCAGACCCCGGAACAGTTCCGCAACATCCTGGTCCGCGGCGGCACCGACGGCAGCGAGCTGCGTCTGGGCGACGTTGCCCGCGTGGAACTGGGCGCGGAAAGCTACGACTTCGTCACCCGCTACAACGGCAAGCCGTCCACCGGTATCGCCATCACCCTGGCCACCGGCGCCAACGCGCTGGACACCGCCAACGGCGTGCGCGCCGCGCTGGAGGACATGAAGTCCAACTTCCCGGCCGGGCTGGAATCGGTGGTGCCGTATGACACCACGCCGTTCGTGCAGGTCTCGATCAAGGGCGTCATCAAGACCCTGATCGAAGCGATCGTGCTCGTGTTCGTGGTGATGTACCTGTTCCTGCAGAACTTCCGCGCCACCCTGATCCCGACCATCGCGGTACCGGTGGTGTTGCTGGGTACGTTCGGCATCCTGGCCGCGCTTGGCTTCTCGATCAACATGCTGACCATGTTCGCCATGGTGCTGGCGATCGGCCTGTTGGTCGATGACGCCATCGTGGTGGTGGAGAACGTCGAACGCATCATGTCCGAAGAGGGCCTGTCACCGCTGGAGGCCACCCGCAAGTCGATGGGGCAGATCACCGGCGCGCTGGTGGGTATCGGCCTGGTGCTGTCGGCGGTGTTCGTGCCGATGGCCTTCATGAGCGGTGCCACCGGCGTCATCTACCGGCAGTTCTCGGCCACCATCGTGTCGGCCATGGCGTTGTCGGTGCTGGTGGCCATCGTGCTCACCCCGGCGCTGTGCGCCACCATGCTCAAGCCGCTGAAGAAGGGCGAGCACCATGTGGCGCACAAGGGCTGGTCGGGCCGGTTCTTCGGCGGCTTCAACCGCGGCTTCGACCGCTCCAGCGAAACCTACCAGCGCGGCGTCAAGGGCATCCTGGCCCGGCCGTGGCGCTTCATGTCGATCTTCGCCGTGCTGGCACTGGTGATGGGCCTGCTGTTCATGCGCCTGCCCAGCTCGTTCCTGCCCAACGAAGACCAGGGCATCCTGATGGCGCTGGTGCAGACTCCGGTCGGCGCTACCCAGGAACGCACCCTGGAAGCGATGTACCAGCTGGAAGAACACTTCCTGAAGAATGAAACCGAGGCGGTCGAATCGGTGTTCTCGGTGCAGGGCTTCAGCTTCGCCGGCATGGGCCAGAACGCGGGCATGTCCTTCATCAAGCTCAAGGACTGGAAGGAGCGCGACGCCGACCAGGGCGTGGGTCCGATCACCGGCCGCGCGATGGGCGCACTGGGCCAGATCAAGGACGCCTTCATCTTCGCCTTCCCGCCGCCGGCCATGCCGGAGCTGGGCATCGGCTCGGGCTACACCTTCTTCCTGAAGGACACCAGCGGGCAGGGCCACGAAGCACTGCTCAACGCACGCAACCAGCTGCTGGGCGGCGCAGGCGGCAGCAAGCTGCTGGCCAACGTGCGTCCCAACGGCCAGGAAGACACCCCGCAGCTGCGCATCGACGTGGACGTGGAGAAGGCCAATGCGCTGGGCCTGTCGGTGGCCTCGATCAACAACACCCTGGCCACCGCGTGGGGCAGCAGCTACATCGATGACTTTATCGACCGTGGCCGGGTCAAGCGCGTGTACGTGCAGTCCGATGCGGATTTCCGCATGAACCCGGACGACTTCAACGTGTGGTCGGTGAAGAACAGCCAGGGCGAGATGGTGCCGTTCAGTGCCTTCGCCTCCAAGCGCTGGGACTACGGTTCGCCGCGCCTGGAGCGCTACAACGGTGTGTCGGCCATGGAAATCCAGGGCGAACCGGCCCCGGGCGTGGCCTCGGGCGATGCCATGGTGGAAATCGAGCGTATCGCCAAGGACCTGCCGCCGGGCTTCGAGATCGAGTGGACCGCGTTGTCCTACCAGGAACGCCAGGCCGGTTCGCAGACGCCGCTGCTGTACACGCTGTCGCTGCTGATCGTGTTCCTGTGCCTGGCCGCGTTGTATGAAAGCTGGAGCGTGCCGACCTCGGTGCTGCTGGTGGCCCCGCTGGGCATCCTCGGCGCAGTGCTGGCCAACACCATGCGTGGGATGGAACGCGACATCTACTTCCAGGTGGCCATGCTCACCACGGTGGGCCTGACCAGCAAGAACGCGATCCTGATCGTGGAGTTCGCCAAGGAAAACCTGGAGAAGGGTGCTGGCCTGATCGAGGCCACCATGCATGCCGTGCGCGACCGTCTGCGCCCGATCATCATGACCTCGCTGGCCTTCGGCCTGGGCGTGCTGCCGCTGGCGATCGCCTCCGGTGCCGGTTCGGGCGCGCAGCGCGCGATCGGTACCGGCGTGCTCGGCGGCATGGTGGTGGGCACCGTGCTGGGCGTGTTCTTCATCCCGCTGTTCTTCGTGGTGGTGCAGCGCCTGTTCAACCGCAAGCTGCGCGCGGCCGAGGCATCCCCGCAGGCCGGCACGCAACACAACGGCGATACGCCGGAAGGTGGCAATCATGAGTAAGGCATCCTCCCTGTTGGCCCTCGCCGTGGCTGCGGCGCTGTCCGGCTGCGCCACGCTGGTGCCGTCCAGCACCGAGGTCGCGCCGGCGATCCCGGCGCAGTGGCCAGCCGCCACCAGCGGCACGTCCTCGGCCACCGTCGAGGTGGCCGACATCGGCTGGCGCGATTTCTTCGTCGATCCGCGCCTGCAGGCGGTGATCGCCCAGTCGCTGGACAACAACCGCGACCTGCGCGTGGCCGTGCTCAACGTCGAAAAGGCGCGGGCGCAGTACCGCATCCAGCGCGCCGACCGCGTGCCTGCGGTCGGCGTGCAGGGGCAGATGACCCGCACCGGTGGCGATGCCCCGGTGACCGAGCAGTTCAGCGCGAACCTGGGTGTGGTCGAGTTCGAGCTGGACCTGTTCGGCCGCGTCCGCAACCTGAGCCAGGCGGCGTTGCAGCAGTACTTCAGCGAGGCGGCCAACCGGCGCAGCGCGCAGCTCAGCCTGGTGGCCGAAGTGGCCAATGCCTGGCTGACCCTGGGCGCGGACAACGAACAGCTGCGCATCGCCCAGGCCACCCTGGCCAGCTACGAAGACTCGCTGCGGCTTGCCGAGGCGCGTCATCAGCTGGGCGGCGCGTCGTCGCTGGAACTCAGCCAGACGCGTACGCTGGTGGAAACCGCACGCACCGACGTGGCCCGCTTTGCCGGGCAGGTGGCGCAGGACCGCAACGCGCTGGTGCTGCTGGCCGGTGGTCCGGTCGATGACACCTTGTTGCCGGCGACCGAAGTGACCGAGATCGCGGCGGTACGCCCGCTGCCGGCCGGCGTTCCCGGCGAGGTGCTGCTGCGCCGTCCCGACGTGATGGCCGCCGAGCACACGCTGTTGTCGGCCAATGCCAACATCGGTGCGGCCCGTGCGGCGTTCTTCCCGTCGATCAGCCTGACCGGCAGCATCGGCTCGGCGTCCTCGGAGCTGTCCAACCTGTTCGACAGCGGCACCCGTGCCTGGAGCTTCGTGCCGACGCTGAACCTGCCGATCTTCCAGGGCGGCAAGCTGCGCGCCAATCTGGGCGTGGCCACCGCCAACCGCGATATCGCGCTGGCGCAGTACGAAAAGGCCATCCAGTCCGGCTTCCGCGAGGCGGCCGATGCATTGGCGCTCAACGACAGCCTGGATGCGCAGCTGGCCTCGCAGCAGGCCCTGATGGCGGCGGCCACGCAGGCGCAGACGCTGTCGCAGGCACGCTACGACGCGGGGCTGGACAGCTTCGTGACCCTGCTGGATGCGCGGCGCACCGCCTATACCGCGCGCAAGTCGCTGGTCAGCACCCAGCTGGCGCAGCAGTCCAACCAGGTCGCGCTGTACAAGGTGCTGGGCGGCGGCTGGCACGAGCGCGGCTGAGCCGGTAGCGCCGAGGCGTAGAGCCGACCGGTAGATAGAGCCGACCGGTAGAGCCGACTGTTAGTCGGCTGCTCTCAGGTGGCACGCAAGGGCAGCCGACTAACAGTCGGCTCTACCGGTCGGTTCTACCGGGCGTGATTTCTTTCCGGAGGTCGGTAAAGGCAGCCGACTAACAGTCGGCTCTACCGGTCGGTTCTACCGGGCGTGATTTCTTTCCGGTGGTCGGTGAGGGCAGCCGACTAACAGTCGGCTCTACCGGGCGGTTCTGCCGGTCGTGATTTCTTTCCGGTGGCCGGTAAAGGGCAGCCGACTAACAGTCGGCTCTACCAGTCGGCTCTACCGGGCGGCTCTACCAGTCGGCTCCGCCGTCATGATCGGTCGTGACCTCGGTTATCCACCCGGCCATCATCCCGCCCATCACCATGGCAGGCACGCGCGCGTTCCAGCGCGTCGCCGGCTTCGCGTGCCATGCGCTCGTATTCGCGGCGGATCTCTTCCAGTCGCTCTTCGTCGAGCTCTTCCAGGTCCAGCAGTTCGTTGTTGGCCTCGGCGTTGGCACGGATCAGCTCATCGAGCTTGATCTGCACCGCAGCTGCATCCGCGTTCTGGCTGTGCTGGATCAGGAACACCATCAGGAAGGTGATGATCGTGGTGCCGGTGTTGATCACCAGCTGCCACGTATCATTGAATTTGAAAACGGGGCCGCTGAGTGCCCACAGCACCACGATGGACACGGCGGCAAGGAACGTCCAGGGCGTTCCCGCGGCATAGGCCGCCTTCCTGGCGACCAGGTTGAAAACACGTCGAAGGCTCATGCGGCACGGCAGGGTAGCAACGGGACCCCATCATTGGCGGCGCGCCGTGTACGCGCCGTGCAGCGTGTACTCAGGCGCGTGCAGCACCCAGGCGCGGGCGCGTGGCCACGTCGTGGCGGCTGGCCAGGTACACATGTTCCCAGCAGGACTCGACGAATGCGCGGGCCTGCTCTTCGGTGAGGCGCGGCATGATCTGCAGCGCGTACTGGGTCTGGAACGATTCATCGCGCTGCTCGTCGCTCGCACGCGGCTGGGTGATCAGCGAATCGCAGGCGAACTTGATCCACGGCACGTAGTGGCCGAACGACCCCGAGCCCGTGCCAAGGTTGCCGTCGGCGTGGCGCTGGCGCCAATACGCAACCTCTGCGTCTACGTCGATCACGGCAGGGATGGAAAGCTGGGCGGAAGACATGGTGGCATCGATATGCAAGGAGGGAGTTTTACAAGAGTGCGTAAAGCGCAGTGCATGCGATGTCATTGTGGTGTCGACTCCGCGTGGCGGTCCTGGCTGACATGTTCAGCGCAGCGTTCGCCCAGCAACTGCGCATGATCGACCACGCCCAGCTGTTCGGCCAACGTAGCCAGCTGGTTGCAGACATCGATGCGCCGCTCCGGATGGCCGAGGGTCAACGCGTCCTGGATGGCTTGGTAGGCGGTCCAGAACGGAGCGGAATTCTGGTAAGTGTCGTAATGCACCTGCAGTTGTTCCCAGGCAGTAACCAGCGCGGGGTCCATGGCGGCGGTGCGGCGTATTCGGGCATTCATGACGTCTCCTCGACGCTGCTGCCCCCTGTGCATCCACCATAGGCGGTCGCTGTGCACGGTTTGTTAGTGCAGCGTCGTCGCGCGGTGCCGCAGGTGTGGACACTGCGGTGCGTGAAAACGGCCATACGCTGCTGGCACAGCGCGTTCACCCGGCTGACGGGAACTGAAGCGTTCAGAACCGGAGGGGCTGCGACCGGGTGTCACAGCACCGCACAGGCGCAGTGGAATGGCTTAACCCACTGCGCAAAGCATCGCGATCACTCGCCGATGTCTTCGTTCCAGACCTCCGGGTGCGCCGAGATGAAGCCGCCCAGCAGGTCGATGCAGGCCTGGCTCTGCATGTCGATGACCTTGACCCCGTTTTCGCGCAGCCATTCGATGCCGCCCTGGAAGGTGACCGACTCGCCCACCACCACGGTGCCGATGTTGAACTGGCGCACCAGCCCGCTGCAGTACCAGCACGGGGCCAGCGTGGTCACCATGATGGTGTCCTGGTAGCGGCGCTGGCGGCCGGCCTTGCGGAACGCATCGGTTTCCCCGTGCACCGACGGGTCGCCTTCCTGCACGCGGCGGTTGTGGCCGCAGCCCAGCAGGCGGCCGTCGTTGTGGTACAGGGCCGCGCCGATCGGGATGCCGCCTTCGGCCAGGCCCTGGCGGGCTTCGGCGATGGCGGTTTCAAGCAGGGCGGCGTAGTCGGGGGTGGTGATCATGGGCGGTCCGTAAGCATCTGGACCGCCATGATAGTGGCCGCCAGCGGCTTCGGCACCGGCCGGCGCGGGGCCCCTGCGGCGCCCGGTCGCAGGGGGCGGGTGCCGCAGCGCGCCGAGCGGTGCGATAATCCGTCCATGAGCGAATCCCCCTACAAGACTGGCACCACCCATTTCGGCTTCCGCGATGTCGCAGCCAAGGACAAGCAGAAGCTGGTGGGCGAAGTGTTCACCTCGGTCGCGCGCAGCTACGACCTGATGAACGACCTGATGAGCCTGGGCATCCACCGGGCCTGGAAGCGCTACTACGTGGCCACCGCGCAGGTGAAGCCGGGTGACCGCGTGCTCGACCTGGCCGGCGGCACCGGCGACATCGCCGCGCTGATCAAGGAGCGGGTGGGTGACGAGGGTGAAGTGGTGCTGGGCGACATCAACGCCGGCATGCTGTCGGTGGGCCGCGACCGGCTGATGAACCGCGGTCTGGTGAAGGGCCTGGAGTACGTGCAGTGCAACGCCGAGGCGCTGCCCTTCCCGGATGCCAGCTTTGACCTGGTGACCATCGCCTTCGGCCTGCGCAACGTGACCGACAAGGACGCCGGCCTGCGCGAGATGTACCGCGTGCTCAAGGTGGGCGGCCAGGCGCGCGTGCTGGAGTTCTCCGAAGTCACCGCGGACTGGTTCAAGCCGATCTACGACTTCCACTCGTTCAAGATCCTGCCCAAGCTGGGCCAGCTGTTCGCGCGTGACGGCGACAGCTACCAGTACCTGGCCGAGAGCATCCGCAAGCACCCGCCGCAGGAACAGCTCAAGACCATGATGGGCGAGGCGGGCTTTGCGCGCTGCCATTACAAGAACCTGACCGGCGGCATCGTCTCGATCCACTCCGGCTACAAGGTTTGAGACACCGGTCCAGTTCCCGCTGAGGGAGCTGGTCCACACTGCGGGCAGGCTGTCAGAGAGGGCCTGCCATGCGTCTGTACCGCGGCCTGGCCCGCGTGTTTCCCCGGTCGTTCAGCGCCAAGCTGATGACCGTGGTGTTCGTTGGCGTGCACGTACCGCTGCTGGGGCTGCTGCTGTGGATGGCGGTCAGCGGCCACTACCAGCGCGACACGATGTGGACCGTGGTCGGCGTGGTGCTGGGCGCCACCCTGGTGGGCACCGCGATGGCGATGATGGCGCTGTACCGGCTGATGGCGCCGCTGCGTCAGGCCGCCGACGCGCTGGAGGCCTACTACGACGAACAGCGCCTGCCGCATCTGCCCGACCTGGGCCATGACGAGATCGGCCGGCTGTTGCGCAGCATCAACCGCAACCTCCACGGCGTCGATGCCGGCCTGCGCGACCTGCGCCGCAGCGTGCTGCTCGATCCGCTCACCCAGGCGCTCAACCGGCGCGGCTGCGAGCAGGCCCTGGCCGACTCGGCGCAGCTGGCGCAATCGCGGCGGCAGCCGTTGAGCCTGTTCGTGGTGGACCTGGACAACCTCAAGCCGATCAATGACGCGCACGGCCACCTGGCCGGCGACCAGGTGCTGGTGCGCCTGGTGGAATCGGCGCGGCAGTGGCTGCAGCCCGGCGACTGGATCGGGCGCTGGGGCGGGGATGAGTTCGTGTTGGCCGTGCACGCCAGCCACGCGGTGGCCTGCGTGCGGTTGCGCCACTGGTTGGCCGTGCTGGCCGCAGACAGCGGTGAACAGATGCCGCTCAAGGCCAGTGCCGGTGGCGCGGCCTATCGACCGGGCGAAGACCTGCGCGAGGTCTACCGCCGCGCGGACGCGGCGATGTACCGCGCCAAATACGCCGGCGGCGCGCGGTTGCTGTGCGAACCCGACTGAATGCGCAGCCCGGGGCGGCGGCGCTGTGGGGCGGGGCGGACAGGGGGTAAACTGGTCGTTTCACCCTGATCGGTCCCGATGTCCATGCGATCTCCGTTCCTGCTCATTCCCCTTGCCGTGGCGCTGGCCGCCGGCTGTTCCAAAGAAGCGGCCGCCCCGGCTGCCGCGCCCACCGCCACCGCACCGGCGAGCACTGCCATGAAAGCCGACAGCCGCAGCCACGATGAAAGCTCCTACGCCGAGCCGGACAAGGTGGTGGTCAAGGACCTGGCGCTGGACCTGAAGCTGGATTTCGACGCCAAGCAGATCGGCGGCACCGCCACCTACACCCTGGAGTGGAAGGACAAGGCGGCCAAGCAGCTGGTGCTCGACACCCGCGAGCTGACCGTGTCGAAGGTCGAGGCGATCGACGCCGACGGCAAGGCATCGCCGCTGCAGTTCGTGCTGGCCCCGGCCGACAAGGTGTTCGGCAGCAAGCTGAGCATCGAGGCGCCTGCGCAGCCGGCCAAGGTGCAGATCACCTACCACACCGCCCCGACCGCCTCGGGCCTGCAGTGGCTGGAGCCGTCGATGACCGAGGGCAAGAAGCTGCCCTTCATGTTCAGCCAGTCCCAGGCCATCCACGCCCGTTCGTGGGTGCCGCTGCAGGACACGCCGAGCGTGCGCTTCACCTACAGCGCGCATGTCACCTCGCGCCCGGACGTGATGGTGCTGATGAGCGCCGACAACGATCCCAAGGCCGCGCGTGACGGTGATTACACCTTCAAGATGCCGCAGCCGATCCCGTCCTACCTGCTGGCCATCGCCGCCGGCGACCTGGTGTTCGAGCCGATCTCCGGCCGCTCCGGCGTTTGGGCCGAACCGACCATGGTCGGCAAGGCTGCCAAGGAATTCGAAGACACCGAGAAGATGATCGGCGCCGCCGAAAAGCTGTACGGCCAGTACCGCTGGGGCCGCTACGACATGCTGGTGCTGCCGCCGTCGTTCCCGTTCGGTGGCATGGAAAACCCGCGCCTGACCTTCGCTACCCCCACCGTGATCGTGGGCGACAAGTCGCTGGTCTCGCTGGTGGCCCACGAACTTGCGCACAGCTGGTCGGGCAACCTGGTGACCAACGCCAGCTGGAAGGACATCTGGCTCAACGAAGGGTTCACCACCTACGTGCAGGGCCGCATTACCGAAGCGCTGTATGGCCAGGAAATGGCCGAGATGGAGCGCGAGATCGACCAGAACGACCTGCTGGCCGAAGTGAAGGACATGAGCCCGGCCGACCAGGCGCTGGCGCTGCCGCCGCTGACCGAGCGTGATCCGGACGACGCGCTGAGCCAGGTGGCCTACGTCAAGGGCGCCTGGTTCCTGCAGTTCCTGGAGCAGCGTTTTGGTCGCGAGACCTTCGATCCGTTCCTGCGCGGCTGGTTCGATGACCACGCCTTCCAGAGCGCGAACACCGACCAGTTCGTTGCGTACCTGAAGAAGAACCTGCTCAACAAAAAGCCGGGCGCCGTGACCGACGCGGAGCTGAAGGCATGGCTGGACGAGCCGGGCATTCCGTCGTTCGCGACCAAGGCCCGCTCGCGCAACTTCTCCATCGTCGATACCGCGCGCATCGCCTGGCAGGGCAGCAACACCCTGCCGAACGTGCAGATCACCGGCGAGTGGGGCACCCAGGAATGGGTGCACTTCATCGACGGCCTGGGCAAGACCCTGCCGTTGGACAAGCTGGCGGCGCTGGACAAGGCGTACCACTTCACCGGGACCGCCAATGGCGAAATCGCGATGCGCTGGTACCCGCTGGCCATCCGCAGCGGGTATGCCGAAGCCAACGAACCGGCCGCGGCGTTCATCGAGCGCGTGGGCCGTCGCAAGCTGATCCTGCCGATCTACGCAGAACTGGTGAAGACCCCCGAAGGCCTGGCGTTCGCCAAGGCGGCCTTCGAGAAGGCCAAGCCGGGCTACCACCCGATCACCACCGCGTCGGTGCAGGACATGCTGGACAAGGCAAGCAGGTAGTGCCGGCCGCTGGCCGGCAACTCAGCCCAGCCAGCACCGCGCGACGCAATGCCTGAAAACGGCGGGGAAACCCGCCGTTTTTTTGTGCGCGACGCCATGCGCAGCGGCGCCCCGTCAGATCGACACCGCGCCCCCCGGTAGGGTCGCATCCCAATCGACCGCCATTGCATCGCCCACGTTCGATACCGGCATGGACATCAAACGGAAAGAGCCTTGGCTCCGTCCCAGATAATGCCAACACCGCACGCAGACCCACCGAGGGCGGTCGATAGGGATGCGACCCTACCGCGTCACAGGGACCCGTCAGATTGACGCCGAGCGTCCCCCGTCACAGCGATCCGTCAGATCGACACCGCGCTACCCCGGTAGGGTCGCATCCCAATCGACCGCCATTACATGGCCCCCGTTCGATATCGGCATGAACATCAACGGAGAAGGCCTTGGCTTCGTCCCAGGTAATCCCAACACCGCACGCGGACTCACCGAGAGCGGTCGATAGGGATGCGACCCTGCCTGCTCCCCCGTTACAGTAGGCCGGTGACGCCATTGGGCGCCTTGCCAATCACGGAGTACGCAATGAAACGACTGATCCTGGCCGCTGCCTGTGCCTTCGCGCTGGTTGCCTGCAGCAACCCCGAGGAAGAGCGCAAGGCGCAGGAAGCCGCCGCTGCCGCCGCCAAGGCGCAGCAGGAAGAGAAGGCCGAAGGCGTGGCCAAGCAGTACGAGATGGCGGTGGCCGCGCAGGACTGGGAGCGTGCGCGCATCCATGGTGGCGCCTTGCTGGACCAGTACAAGGACACCGACGTGGCCGCGCGGATCGAGCCGGGCTTCGCCGAGGTGCAGGCCAAGGGCGATGCCGCGCGCGACCTGCGCCGCATGCAGGGCCTGTGGCAGTACAACCAGATCCCCGTGGGCAGCAAGGGCATGCAGGTCTCGGCGCAGATCTACAGCAAGCAGCGCGTCGACGTGGACGGCAGCGGTGCCAAGCCGGTGCAGCTGGTGTTCCGCGACCACCCCGAATGGAAGCGGCATGCCTACCTGGTGCTGCAGGCCGGCGACTTCCGCTGCCCGCAGTGCAAGGTGCAGGTCAGCGTGGACGGTGGCAAACCGATCGCGATGGCCGCCTGGCGGCCCAAGACCGACGAGGCGATCGCGATGTTCATCACCGACCAGAAGGCGCTGTGGAAGCTGGCGCGCAAGGCCAAGGTGATCAGCATCGAATTCCCGGTCAAGGCCGGCGGCACCCGCACCGCGGTGTTCGAGACCGGCGGAGTAGACGCCAACCGCATGCCGAAGTGGTGGGAATGACCGCGACCGCCGACCCGACCGCGGCGTTGCCGCTGTCGGCGATCCGCCACTGGGTGTTCGACATGGACGGCACCCTGACCGTGGCGGTGCACGACTTCGAGCGGATCAAGCGCGAACTGGCGATCCCGGTGCAGGACGACATCCTCACCCACCTGGCCGGGTTGCCCGCGGCGGAGGCCACGGCCAAGCACGCCTGGCTGCTGGCGCATGAGCGTGCGCTGGCCGCCGAGGCCCAGCCCGCGCCGGGCGCGGTGGCGCTGGTGCGCGCGCTGCAGGGGGCGGGCTGCCGGCTGGGCATCCTGACCCGCAACGTGCGCAGCCTGGCGCAGATCACCCTGCAGGCCATCGGGCTGGGCGACGTGTTTGCCGAGCAGGACATCATCGGCCGCGACGAGGCCGAGCCGAAACCCTCACCGGCCGGGCTGCAGTACTTCGTGCAGCGCTGGCAGGTGGACCCGGCGCAGGTGGTGATGGTGGGCGACTACCGCTTCGACCTGGAATGCGGCCGTGCGGCGGGCACCCGGACGCTGCTGGTCAATGCCCCGGACAACCCGTGGCCGGGCATGGCCTGCTGGCACCTGGCCGACTGCCGCGCGGTGCTGGCGCACTGCCAGCGCTAGCGCACGGGGGGGGCGGCCGGTGGAAACCGCCGCCCAACGCCGGCAAACGGGCGATCACGTTTCCGGTCGACGCCAGCGCTATTCCCTGTATTGTTCGGAACCGGCCGTGTGTCGGATAGATGACGGACGGGTCGGGCGTGGGGCGGGGCGCGGTTGGGGAACCGCCGCCGCCGACCGGAGCGGCCTGATCCAGGCAGCGACAGGCGTTGAACCGTGGCGGCGGCAGGTGCGCTGCGCTGGCGGGTGTGTGTCGGGTAACACGTGGTCAGGTGTGGCCCGCTGCCAGGGATGGGCGCTGGCTGTTCGTCGTTCCCTTTCTGGATTCCTTTCATGCTCCGAGCTGTATGGGTGTCGCTGTACCGGCGTCTGTCTCCGATTGCCGCTTTCTTCCTGTTCGGCCTGGTGGCCCTGTCGGTGTCCCGGCTGGGGCTGGCGTTGTGGCATGCCGCGCGGGTCAGCGCGGCCGACGGCTGGGGCACGGTGTTCCTGCAGGGGATACGGGTGGATGTGGCCACCCTCTGCCTGCTCTATGGCATTCCGGCGGTGCTGGCGCTGCTGCTGCCGGTGGACGGGCGGCTGGGCCGCGCCTGGCGGCACCTGCTGCGCGGCTGGCTGATCGCGGCGAGCGTGCTGCTGGTGTTCATGGAACTGGCCACGCCCAGCTTCATGGCCGAATACGGGCTGCGCCCGAACCGCCTGTTCCTGGAATACCTGATCTATCCCGAAGAAGTCGGGATGACCCTGCTGCGGGGCCACTTGCTGGCCGTGGTGATCGAGGTGACCGCGGTGATCGTGCTGTTCTGGGTGTTGCTGCGCGGCTCGCGCCGCTGGGTAGTGCCCACGCCGACGGTCCCGGTCGAGGCCGGCTGGCTGTGGCGGCTGCCGTTGGCGCTGCTGGTGCTGCTGCTGGCCGCCATGGGCGTGCGCTCCAGCCTGGGGCATCGGCCCTTGAACCCGGCGCTGGTGGCGTTCTCCACCGACCCCACCATCAACGCGCTGCCGCTGAACTCGCTGTACACCGTCGGCTTTGCCGCGCGGCAGCTGGCAACCCGCAGCGAAACCTCGCGCGTGTATGGCGACCTGCCGCTGGCCGAGGTGGTCAGCGAGCTGCGCGCCACCAGTGGCCTGCCGGCATCGGCGTACGTGTCCGATGACCTGCCGAGCCTGGCGCTGCGCCCGCCGATGCACACGGGCACGCCGCGCAACCTGGTGATCGTGCTGGAAGAAAGCCTGGGCGCGCAGTTCATCGGCAGCCTGGGTGGGCGGCCGCTGTCGCCCAACTACGACCGCTTGAGCACGCAGGGCTGGGCGTTCGAGCGGCTGTATGCGACCGGCACGCGCTCGGTGCGCGGGATCGAGGCGGTGCTGACCGGCTTCCCGCCCACCCCGGCCGAATCGGTGGTCAAGCTGCCCCCCTCCCGCCAGCGCTTCTTCACCCTGGCCGATGTGCTGGGCCGGCATGGCTATGACACCGGCTTCTACTACGGCGGCGAAAGCCACTTCGACAACATGCGCGAGTTCTTCCTCGCCAACGGCTTCACCCGCATCGTGGACCGCAAGGACTACCGCAAGCCGGCGTTCGTCGGGTCGTGGGGGGCGTCGGACGAGGACCTGTTCGGCCGCGCCGACCAGCAGTTCCGCGAGTTGAATGCGCAGGGCAAGCCGTTCTTCGGGCTGGTGTTCACCTCCAGCAACCACGATCCGTTCGAGTTCCCCGACGGCCGCATCGACCTGTACGAGCAGCCCAAGCAGACCCGCGACAATGCCGCCAAGTACGCCGATTACGCGCTGGGCGAGTTCTTCCGCAAGGCGATGGCGTCACCGTACTGGGAAAACACCGTGTTCCTGGTCGTGGCCGACCATGATTCGCGGGTGTTCGGCAAGGACATGGTGCCCATCGCCAATTTCCATATCCCCGGGTTGATCCTGGGCGGTGGCATCGCGCCACGCCGGGATGGCCGCATCGTGAGCCAGATCGATCTGCCGCCGACGCTGTTGTCGCTGCTGGGCATCGCCGATCCCACGCCGCTGGTCGGGCAGGACCTGACCGACGCGCGCCGGCTGCAGCCCGGGCGCGCGCTGATGCAGTACGACCGCAACCTGGCGTGGATGGAGGGCAACGAGGTGGCCATCCTGCAGCCGGACAAGCCGGCACAGGGCTACCGCTACGACCCGGCCAGCGACCAGCTGCAGCCGCAGCCGCTGAACCCGGCGCTGGCACGGCGCGCCCACGCCTATGCCATGTGGGGCACGCTGGCCTACGAAAAAGAGCTGTACCGGTTGCCGGAGAAGGCCAAGCCGACGCTTACGCCCAAGCCCAAGCCTTGAGTCCGAGCCCTGAGTCCTGAGGCGGGCAACGGGGCGGGGAGCCTGGGGATTGCTGCGCCGGCGCGGGCGCAGCTGCGCGTCCTGGTTTGGGCGTGATGCGCGCGTCCGGGGCCGCTTGGCAGCCGGCAGGCCCTTTCGCAAATGTCCCCCGGCCGACGCCTGCGGCGCCGACCTCCTCCTTTAGTTTGCCAAGGACCTGCCGGCCGCCAAGCGGCCCGGCTTGCGGTGGCAGACAGCGGGAGTCAAGCGGGTGCGCTTTTACGGGTGCCTTGAATGGGCCACGACCTGATACAGCGGTAGGTCACCACCGTTGGTGGTGACGCCAACGTGCCGGTAGGTCACCACCGTTGGTGGTGACGCCAACGTGCCGGTAGGTCACCACCGTGGGTGGTGACGCTGATCCACGGCGGTGTCTGATCGCAGCGCGATCAAACGTTCAGCGCGTAACCGAACTGCTGCTTGAACTGCTCGTTGAACTCTTCAAACGTGAAGCGCTGGTTCTGCGTGCCCGGGTGTTCCACCTTCAGCGCGCCCATCAGGTTGCCCATGCGGCCGATGGTGAGCCAGTCGAAGCCCTTCTCGATGCCGTAGATCAGGCCGGCGCGGAACGCGTCGCCGCAGCCGGTCGGGTCGACCACGCGACGCTCGTGCGCCGGCGGGATGTCATAGGTCTTTTCCGGGGTGTGGATGACCGCGCCCTTCGGGCCACGGGTGGTGATGTAGGCCTTGACCCGGCTCACGATCGCCTTTTCGTCCCAGCCGGTGCGCTCCTGCAGCAGGTTGGACTCGTAGTCGTTGACCACCACGTAGTCGGCCTGCTCGATGAAGGTGCGCAGTTCCGGACCATTGAACAGCGGCATGGCCTGGCCCGGGTCGAAGATGAACGGCACGCCGGCCTCGAAGAACTCCTGGGAGTTCTGGATCATGCCCTCGCGCCCGTCCGGGCCGACCAGGCCCAGGGTCACGCCCGGCACGTCCTTCACGTGGTTCTCGTAGGACCGCATCATTGCGCCCGGGTGGAAGGCGGTGATCTGGTTGTTGTCGTGGTCGGTGGTGATGAACGCCTGTGGCGTGAACAGCTCATCGATCACCTTGACCCGCGCCAGGTCGATGCCCAGGCCCTGGAAGTACTCGCGGTACGGGCCGAAATCCGAGCCCACGGTGCCCATCGGGATCGGGTCGCCGCCCAGCAGGTGCAGGTTGTAGGCGATGTTGCCTGCGCAACCGCCGAATTCACGTCGCATGCGCGGCACCAGGAACGACACGTTCAGGATGTGCACCTTGTCCGGCAGGATGTGATTCTTGAACTGGTCCGGGAACACCATGATGGTGTCGAAGGCAAGAGAACCACAGATCAAAGCGGACATCGATTAAGGCCTATGCGGAAGGGAGTTTGAGGCCCGCCAGGCGGGCAACGAAACGGCGCCTTGAGGCGCCCTGCGGCGCAAAGGTTAACGGGTGAGGCGGCTTTGGGCCAGAACCGGTGCTGTCCGAGCCGGGTCAAATTCGCCTGAATGGCCGTGAAGGCTGGCTTTGCACCAGATTTGTCCTTGCTCGCGCACAGGGGGATTGCTAGGCTTGTCGACCTCGAATTCTGCCCATTTTTTCGCCATCCCGCGTTGGGCGCGACACCCCTCAGGATCAACTCCCAGATGTTCAAGAAACTGCGCGGCATGTTCTCCAATGACCTGTCCATCGACCTGGGCACGGCCAACACCCTCATCTATGTGCGTGGGCAGGGAATCGTGCTGAACGAGCCGTCCGTGGTCGCCGTGCGCCAGGACCGTGCCATCGGTGGTACCCGTTCCGTGGCTGCCGTAGGCGCCGAAGCCAAGCAGATGCTGGGCCGTACCCCGGGCCACATCACCACCATCCGCCCGATGAAAGACGGCGTCATCGCCGATTTCACCTACACCGAGGCGATGCTCAAGCACTTCATCAAGAAGGTGCACAAGTCGCGCTTCCTGCGCCCGAGCCCGCGCGTGCTGGTCTGCGTGCCGGCCGGCTCGACCCAGGTCGAGCGCCGCGCCATCAAGGAATCGGCCGAGGAGGCCGGTGCGCGTGACGTGTTCCTGATCGAAGAACCGATGGCCGCGGCGATCGGCGCCGGCATGCCGGTGACCGAAGCCCGTGGCTCGATGGTCATCGACATCGGCGGCGGCACCACCGAAGTGGCCGTGATCTCGCTGAACGGCATCGTCTATTCGGCCTCGGTGCGCATCGGCGGCGACCGCTTCGACGAGTCGATCACCAACTACGTGCGCCGCAACCACGGCATGCTGATCGGTGAAGCCACCGCCGAGCGCATCAAGGTGGAGCTGGGCTGCGCCTACCCGCAGGCGGAAGTGATCGAGATGGAAATCTCCGGCCGTAACCTCGCCGAGGGCGTGCCGAAGATGATCAAGATCAACTCCAACGAAGTGCTGGAAGCCCTGCACGAGCCGCTGTCGGGCATCGTCAGCGCGGTCAAGCTGGCCTTGGAACAGACCCCGCCGGAACTGTGTGCCGACGTCGCCGAGCGCGGCATCGTGCTCACCGGCGGTGGCGCGCTGCTGCGCGACCTGGACCGCCTGATCTCCGAAGAAACCGGCCTGCACGTGCAGGTGGCCGATGACCCGCTGACCTGCGTGGCCCGCGGCGGTGGTCGTGCGCTGGAGCTGGTGGACATGCACGGCAACGAGTTCTTTGCGCCGGAGTAAGCCGAACCGGCTGTGCTCCCTGCACGCGCCCCTGCGGCGTGATGCCCACTGCGTGATTGCCACGCCGGGTATCGCAACGCCGGGGCGTTGTCGCATCCTTCTTTCGTTTTCCTCCAGTCGAAGCCAGTCGTGCCGCCCTACGCCGGTCCCCCCGTAGCCTCCCGCCAGGGCGATGCCGCCAGTCCACTGCGGCTGCTCGCTTACCTGGCCCTGGCCATCACCCTGATCGTGCTCGATGACCAGGCCGGCTGGCTGGCGCGCCTGCGCGCGCAGGCCAACGTGCTGGTGCAGCCGGTATGGGCGCTGGCCGGGCTGCCCGGCAAGCTGGGCACCCAGGTCAAGGACAATGCCGCCAGCCATGGCCAGCTGGTGGAAGAGAACCGCGCGCTGCGCAACAAGCTGCTGATCGCCAACGCCCGCCTGACCCGCCTGCAGACCGCCGCGCTGGACAACGCGCAGCTGCGCGAGCTGCTCAACGTGGCCGAGCGCAGCGGGTTGGACGTGCAGCTGGCGCCGATCCTGGACATCGACCTGGACCCGGTCCGGCAGCGCCTGGTGCTGGCCGCCGGCAGCCGCGACGGTGTGCACCTGGGCCAGGCCGTGATCGATTCGGGTGGCCTGATGGGCCAGGTGATCGCCACCACCGGCAGCAATGCCACGGTGCTGCTGCTCACCGACCCGGACCACGCGGTGCCCGTAACCGTGGCCCGCAACGGCGTGCGCCTGATCGTGTACGGCCGGGGCGACACCCTGGAACTGCGCGACATTCCGCTCAGCGCAGGCGTGGAAGTGGGCGATGAGATCGTCACCTCCGGCCTGGGCGGGCGTTTCCCGGCCGGGTTCCCGGTGGGCAAGATCACCGCGCTGCGCCCCGATGACACCCATGCCTTCCTGGTGGGCGAACTGAAACCGGCCGCCCAGCTCGACCGTGGCCGCGATGTGCTGCTCCTTCGCCCCGGCGCGGCGATTCGGATTCCGCCCAACCTGCGCCTCTCCGGCGAAGCCGGCGGGCCGTCGGCGGTACCGTTGCAGGAGGCAGCTGGTACGACGGCCCAGCCCCCGCAGCCAACCACCACCCCGGTAGTGCCGGCCGCTGGCCGGCAAGCCTCGCCGGCCCAACCCGTAGCGCCGGGCTCTGCCCGGCAACCCCAACCCTCTGCCGTAGCGCCGGGCTCTGCCCGGCAACCCCAGCCGGTAGTGCCGGCCGCTGGCCGGCAAGCCCCGCCCGTGGAGAATCGCGAATGAGCCGCCTGCGCGATAAACCCTGGGTGCTGCCGGTCAGCGTGGTGCTGGCACTGCTGCTGGGCCTGCTGCCGCTGCCGGCGCTGCTGCAGCCGCTGCGGCCGTACTGGCTGGCGCTGGTGCTGGCCTACTGGGTGATCGAGGCGCCGGACCGGGTCGGGCTGGGCATCGCGTTTGCCAGCGGCGTGGTCGCCGACCTGCTGTACGGCGGGGTGCTGGGCGAACAGGCGCTGCGCCTGGTCATGCTCACCTTCATCCTGCAGCGCTTCCGCGCGCGCATCCGCTTCTTCCCGATGTCCCAGCAGATGCTGGCCATCGGCGGCTTGCTGTTCAACGACCGCATCGTCAGTTCGGTGGTGCACATCGTGGTGGGCGAGCCGACCCTGCCGTGGTCGTACTGGTGGGCCCCGCTGCTGGGCATGGGCCTGTGGCCGCTGCTGTTCATCCTGCTCGACGCGGTCCGCTTCGGGCGTCGCGGGCGCTGACGTGTACGTGCGCCGCCAGGCCAAGAATCCCCACGCCGAGGGCGAACAGTTCCGGCGTCGCGCCGCGCTGGGCTTCCTGGGCGTGCTGGTCTGCCTGCTCGGGCTGGGCGGCTGGTACTTCAAGCTGCAGGTGCTGGACCACGACATCTACGCCACCCGCTCGGAAGCCAACCGGATCAAGCCACGTCCGGTAGTGCCCGGGCGCGGCATGATCTACGACCGCAACGGGCGCCTGCTCGCCGAGAACGTGCCTGCGTTCCGGCTGGACATCACCCCGGACAAGGTCAAGGACATGGACGCCACCCTGGCCGGGCTGGCGAAGATCCTCGAACTGAGCCCCGAGGACATCGAAACCTTCAACAAGTCGCGCAAGGCGCGCCGCAAGTTCCTGCCGGTCACGCTCAAGCTGCGGGTCAGCGATGAGGAAATGGCGCGCTTCGCGGTGGACCGCTGGCGCTACCCCGGCGTGGAGCTGGAGCCCTACCTGACCCGGCGTTACCCGTACGGCGACCTGTTCGCCCACATCATCGGCTACGTGGGTCGGGTGGACGACAAGGACCTGGAGATCCTCGGCGAAGGCAATGCCGCGCTGACCCACATCGGCAAGTCCGGGCTGGAGCGCTACTACGAGTCGCAGCTGCGCGGGAAAGTGGGCTACGAGCAGGTCGAGACCAACGTGCAGGGCCGCGCCATCCGCACCATCGGCCGGGTGGCCGCGCAGTCCGGCAGCGACCTGCGACTGTCCATCGACGCCGACCTGCAACGGGCGATGGTGGCCGCGTTCGGCGAGTTCGAAGGCGCGGCCGTGGCGATGGACCCGCGCACCGGCGAGGTGCTGGCGATGGTCAGCCTGCCCTCGTACGACCCGAACCTGTTCGTCAACGGCATCTCGCATGCCGATTTCCAGGCGCTCAACAGCAACCCCTCGCGGCCGCAGTTCAACCGGCTGGTGCTGGGCGGCGTGGCCCCCGGTTCGACGATCAAGCCGCTGATCGGCCTGGCCGGTCTGGACAGCGGCACGCGCAAGCCGGAAGACAAGATCCTCTCCACCGGCATGTTCTACCTGCCGGGCACATCGCGTGGCTGGGGCGATGCCAACCGCGGCGGCCACGGCTGGACCGACCTGCGCAAGTCGATCACCCAGTCGGTGAACACGTACTACTACAAGCTGGCGCTGGACATGGGCATCGAGCGCTTCGACCAGTACATGGGCTACTACGGGTTCGGCGCGCCTACCGGCATCGATCTCACCGGCGAAATCGGCGGCATCCTGCCCTCGCCGCAGCACAAGTACAAAACGCGCAAGGAACGCTGGTACCCCGGCGACACGGTCAACGTAAGCATCGGCCAGGGCGACTGGAAGGTGACCCCGCTGCAGCTGGTGCATGGGGTGAGCGGCATCGGCAACGGCCAGCTGCGCACGCCGCACCTGGTGATGCAGCAGCGTGCCGGGTTCGACGCCGACTGGACCGCGGTGCCGGCCGGCGATACCAAGCCGGTCAGCCCCAGCCCGGGCAACCTGCAGGCGGTGCGCGAAGGCATGATGGGCACGATGCGCCCGGGTGGCAGTGGCGCGCGCGCCGCGGCCGGCGCGCCGTACACCATTGCCGGCAAGACCGGTACGGCGCAGGTGATCAGCCGCCGCGGTACGGCCGCGGTGAACCCCAAGAGCCTGCCGATGCACCTGCGCCACCGTTCGTTGTTCGTGGGCTTCGCGCCGGCCGAGAACCCGGTGATCGCCGTGGCGATCGCGGTCGAGGGCGGCGGTTACGGTGGCTCGGCGGCGGCGCCGATCGCGCGCAAGCTGTTCGATGCGTGGCTGCTGGGCAAGATGCCCGACGGGCTGGAGCCGCTGGACAGCGAGCGCGGCACCACGGCGATCGGGATCACCGGGTTCGAAAGCAGCGACAACAACGCGCGCGCGGCCGGCGATGCGGCCGCGGCGGTACTTGAATCCCTGCCGATCCAGGTGGGCCTGCCGGTTGCACCGGCGCCGGTGCCATCGCCGGTGCCAGGCGCCCCGGTGCCCGCCGCCACCGCACCGCCCACTGCGCCGGAGCGCTCACGATGAAGGTGTTCCTGCGTTGGGCGACCGACATGGTCGTGCGCTTCAGCAGTTCGCTGGACTGGGTACTGTGCCTGGCCCTGGGCATGCTGATGCTGATCGGGCTGGCGGTGCTGAAGAGCGCCGGCGGCGACGGGCTGGTGTTCGCGCAGGGCGCGCGCTTCGCGGTGGGCCTGGGCGCGATGTGGGCCATTTCGCGGATGTCGATCCTGCGCATCCGGTCGGCGACGCCGTTGATCTATGCGATCTCGATGATTCCGCTGCTGGCGGTGTTCGTGCTGGGCACGGGCAAGTACGGGCGGCAGTGGCTGGACCTGAAGCTGTTCTACCTGCAGCCGGCGGAGCTGTTGAAGGTGAGTCTGCCGATGATGGTGGCCTGGTACCTGCACAAAATGCCGTTGCCGCCGCGTTTTTCGACGGTGATGGTGAGTGCGGTGATCATCGGGGTGCCGACCGGGCTGGTGATGCTGCAGCCGGACTTCGGGACCGGGGTGCTGATCGCGGCGAGCGGTGCGTTCGTGCTGCTGCTGGCCGGCCTGCCGTGGTGGTGGGTGGGGGTGGCCGTGGGCGGTGTGGCGGCGGCGGCGCCGGTGGCGTGGATCTGGCTGCTGCGTCCCTACCAGAAGGACCGGATCATGATGTTCCTGGACCCGGAGATGGACGCGCTGGGCGCCGGCTGGAACATCATCCAGTCGAAGATCGCGATCGGGTCGGGCGGGTTCGACGGGAAGGGCTGGGGGCAGGGCTCGCAGTCGCACCTGAACTTCATTCCCGAGCAGACGACGGACTTTGCGTTCTCGGTGCTGAGTGAGGAATTCGGCTGGATCGGCGTGGCCACGGTGCTGGTGCTGTATCTGGTGGTGATCGGGCGTTGCCTGTGGATCGCGTCGCAGTCGCGGGACTCGTATTCGCGGTTGTTGGCGGGCGCAACGGGGTTGGCCTTCTTTGTGTATGTGCTGGTGAACGGCGGGATGATTTCCGGGCTGTTGCCCGTGGTGGGCGTGCCGATGCCGTTGATCAGCTACGGCGGCACGTCGGCGGTGTCGCTGCTGGCCGGATTCGGGCTGGTGATGGCGGCACGCAGCCACCAGCCGGTGCACGGCGGCTACGGCTAGCCCGTAGAGCCGGGCTCTGCCCGGCTGCTCTCCTGTATCAGCCCGTAGAGCCGGGCTCTGCCCGGCTGCTCTGACCCTCGCGCACCGGGCGCAGGTTGGCCAAGACTCAGCTTGCCCAACAAACCGCATGCTACGGTCGTGCGCTTGCGCCGGACCGCTCGGGTCCGCTTTTTGCTGTCGTGTCGCCGTCTGCTGTGCGTCGCGCATTTCCAGGAGTCGCCCGCATGGTCGAACACCTGCAGCGCGTACGCGCCGCGTTTCATTTTTTCCTGCATTCGCTGGACCTTCCGCTGTTGGTCGCGTTGTGCCTGCTGATGCTGGCCAGCCTGGCGGTGTTGCACAGCGTGGAAGGGCCGGTGCAGGCGCAGGCGATGCGCTATGCGGCGGGGCTGGCGGCGATGTGGGGGTTGTCGCGGCTGCCGGTGCTGCAGTTGCGGGCGTGGTCGCCCTGGATCTATGCGCTGTCGCTGCTGCCGTTGTTGGCGGTGTATGTGGTGGGCACGGGGAAATACGGGCAGCGCTGGTTGAACCTGGGCGTGTTCTACCTGCAGCCGTCGGAGCTGCTCAAGCTCAGTCTGCCGATGATGATGGCCTGGTACCTGCACCGGCAGGCGCTGCCGCCGCGGCCGAAGGTGGTGCTGGTGGCCGCGCTGTTGATCGGGGTGCCGGCGGTGTTGATTCTGCTGCAGCCGAACCTGGGCACGGCCACGCTGGTGACGGCCAGCGGAATGTTCGCGCTGCTGTTGGCGGGCCTGCACTGGGGCTGGGTGGCGCTGGCGCTGGGCGGGGTGTCGGTGGCGGCACCGCTGGCGTGGTTCGGGCTGCTGCGGCAGTACCAGAAGGACCGCGTGCTGACCTTCCTGTATCCGGAGAATGACCCGCTGGGGACCGGCTGGAACATCATCCAGTCGCGCATTGCCATCGGGTCCGGTGGGATGCACGGGAAAGGCTGGGGGCAGGGCACCCAGGCGGCGCTGGATTTCCTGCCGGAATACACCACCGACTTTGCGTTCTCGGTGCTGGCCGAGGAGTTCGGCTGGGTCGGGGTGGTGGCGGTGCTTGCGTTGTTCCTGTTCGTGATCGCGCGCTGTCTGTGGATCGCAGCGGGCACCCGATGCGGCTACTCGCGGTTGCTGGCCGGCACGACCGGCCTGGTGTTCTTTGTCTATGTGCTGGTCAACGGCGGGATGATTTCCGGGCTGCTGCCGGTGGTCGGGGTGCCAATGCCGCTGATCAGTTATGGCGGCACCTCGGCGGTGTCGTTGCTGGCGGGGTTCGGGCTGGTGATGGCGGTGCAGGGCAGGCAACCGGTCCACGGCCGCCAGCGCCACGGGCCGCTTCCAACCGCCGCGTAACCGGTAGTGCCGGCCGCTGGCCGGCGCCTCCAGAGGCTCGACCCCGGTGCCCCCCCAGCGCACACGTTTAGCAAAATTGCGGAATTCGCGTCATCTGCCGTCGTGTTTGGTGCAGGTTTCGTCAAGAAAGTGGCGCAAAAGTGAGATGTGGCGCACACATATGACGTCACTTGATCCTGATCAATGGACTTGTCGTAAACGGCCTGCACAATGGCGGCCCGTCAGCAGGGTGCAGTGAGCCAAGCGCTGCATCTGGGGAGCTCGACGGGGAGTAGTTGACCTTACGGGTACAAGGAGCGAGGCGCGCGCTGGGGAGTTGCGCGCCGCGCTGGTACCGACCTGGTCGGTTTGGCCGGTTGCGTCCATGGGGATGGGGGCGCAGCCGGCACGACCTCAGTGGCCATGGGCCCGCACGTTTTGAACCCGTACCGCAGCTATTGCTGATCGGTTCGCGGCGCTTTATCTGAATGGGGATGTGATCGCGGTCGAAATACACACCGCCTTAACGACTCGGCACCCCCTGCCGCAATTCGTTGTGATTCATGGTGTTAGGGGTTTTAATTCATCCTTGACCTGCTAACCTGCCGCGATGATTCGACGCACTCTGGCCTGCATGCTCACGCTCGGTTTGGTCGCCTGCGCGACCCAACCGCCCTCTCCGTCACCGTCACCGCAGGCATCGGGTGCACCGAACAAGCCGGTGCCCGGGCAGAAAGGCCCGGCCGAAGCCGCGCCGGAAGCCGCTGCGGCCACCGCCGCGCCGGTCGACCTGACCCCGGTGCCGTTCGAGGTGGCCCGCGCCAACTTCGTGCGCGATACCGCCCAGCGCTACGGCATTCCGGCCGCGCAGATCGAAGCGACGCTGGCCCAGGCGCAGATCCGCGACCCGATCATCGCCGCGATGTCGCGCCCGGCCGAACGGGTCAAACCGTGGAACGAGTACCGGCCGATGTTCATCAGCCAGGCCCGGATCGACGGGGGCCGGAAATTCCTGGCCGAACACCGCGACGAACTCACCCGCGTGCAGCAGCGCACGGGCGTGCCGGCCGAAGTGATCGTGGCCATCATCGGCGTTGAAACCAGCTATGGCCGCAATACCGGCAGTTATCGCGTGCTCGACGCGCTGTATACGCTGGCCTTCAAGTACCCGCGCAGCGGCGATCCGGCCAAGCTGGAACGCGAAGTGCGCCGCGAACTGTATTTCCGCGATGAGCTGGCGCGCCTGTTCGCGCTGACCCGCGACGAGAAGCTGGACATCACCGCGATCAAGGGCAGCTACGCCGGTGCGATGGGCATGGGCCAGTTCATGCCGTCCAGCTACCAGGACTTCGCGGTGGACGGCAACGGCGATGGTCGCCGTGACCTGTTCAACAGCTACGACGACGTGTTCTCCTCGATCGCCAATTACTTCGTCAAGAAGGGCGGCTGGGTGCGCGGCGGCCCGGTTGCGGTACCGGCCACGCTGGCCGCCGGGCGCGAGGAGTTCAATCCCACCGAATGGGCGCCCACCTGGACCCTGTCCGCGTTGGCCCAGCGCGGTTACCAGCCCAGCGTCACCGTACCGGCCGGGCTGACCGCAACCCCGATCACGCTGGAAGGCAGCACCGGCAAGCAGTACTGGCTGGGCTTCCAGAACTACTACGCGATCACCCGTTACAACCTCTCCAAAATGTACGCAATGGCCGTGTTCCAGTTGTCCCAGGCCATCGCCGGACAGGAGCTGCCCCCGGCATGAACGCACGCGCACGCTGCAGATGGCTGGTCCCAAGTCTGCTGATCCTGGCGCTTGCCGCCTGCAGCAGCGCGCCCAAGAAGCCGGCCACCGCCGGCAGCGCCAAGCCCGGCGGCACCCTGGTGCAGGGCAAGGGCAAGGGCGGACGCCCGGCCCATTGCCCGGATGGCTCGCCGTACAAGGCGGCCACCGAAGATCCCAGCACCCGCGGCGACTATCGCGCCGGCGGGCTGTACAAGCCGGGCGTCAACGACAGCACGCCCACCTACATTCCGAACGTGGCCTGCATTCCCGAACCGGACGTGGTCGCCCTGCCGCGCTCGCCGGTGGGCAACAAGTCGCCGTATGTCGTGCTGGGCAAGCAGTACCAGGTGCTGGACAAGACCAGCGGCTATGCCGAGAAGGGCACCGCCTCGTACTACGGCGCCAAGTTCCACGGCCGGCTGACCTCCAACCGCGAGGTGTACGACATGTACGCCTTCACCGCCGCGCACAAGACCCTGCCGCTGCCCAGCTTTGCCCGGGTGACCAACCTGGACAACGGCGAATCGGTGATCGTGCGGGTCAACGACCGCGGGCCGTTCCATGATGGCCGCGTGGTCGACCTGAGCTACGCCGCCGCCGTGCGCCTGGGCATTACCCAGCGCGGCACCGGCAACGTGGAAGTGCGTGCGCTCAGCCCGGGCGACGACAACCTGCTGGTCGACAAGCCCTCGCGCCGCGAGCGCCGTGCCGCGGCCGCCGCCAGCGTGGCCAGCGCCGCGCCGGCGCGCACGCCCAGCGACATGGACACGCTCGTGGGCCGACTGCCGTCGCCGTCGCCCGCGTCGCCCAGCGCCGGCCGCCCGGCCGCTACCCAGGCCGCCCAGATCGACAATGCCCCGGTCACGGTGAGCGCGCTGCCCGCCGCCCCGGTGGCCGTTGCCGCCGCCGCCCGCCCTGCGCCGCGCCCGACACAGGCCGCCGCGCCTGTCCCGGGCAGCACCCTGCAGCAGCAGGTGGGCAACGTGTTCCTGCAGGTGGCCAGCTTCGCCAGCCGCGACAACGCCACCCGCGCGCTGGGGCAGTTGTCCTCGGCCGGCATCGTCGGGGCCAGCATCAGTGACATCGTCAGCGGGGGCCGCACCCTGTGGCGCCTGCGGGTTCCGGCCGCCGACCACGCCAGTGCGTCGGAACTTGCCGGCCGCATCGTGGGTCTGGGCTTTGGATCGCCGCAGATCGTGAAGGATTGACCGGCCCGGCGGCCCCGCCGGCCGCCACACGCCGCACCGTTGCATGGGCCTACAATGGCCCACCCCCTCTTTCCACCTTGGCGCCCTCCAGGAGCTTGCTGTCCGATGAAATTCCGCTTTGCCGCTGCTGCCATGGCCACGACCCTGTTGGTGGGCGTGGTCTCTGCCCAGACCCCGCAGCCGGCCCCGCAGCCGACGCCTGCTCCCGCCGCCGCCCCGATCACCGTTGCCACCCCGCCGGCGCCCAAGCCCAGCGTGTCCAAGGCCTGGGTGCTGATGGACTACGCCACCGGCCAGGTGCTGGCTGGCGAGAACGAACATGAACAGCTGGCCCCGGCCAGCATCACCAAGGTGATGACCTCCTATGTGGTCGCCGCCGAGGTCAAGAACGGCAAGGTCCGTCCCGACGACCAGGTGATGATGAGCGAGCGCGCCTGGCGCGAAGGTGGCGCCGGTACCGACGGCAGCTACAGCGGCTTCCCGGTCAACCAGACCGCGCGCCTGGAAGACATGGAAAAGGGCATGGCGATCCAGTCCGGCAACGATGCCGCGATTGCCCTGGCCGAACACGTGGCCGGCAGCGAAGAAGCCTTCGCCTCGCTGATGAACAGCTACGCCGCCAAGATCGGCATGAAGAACTCGCACTTCGTCAACGCGCACGGCCTGACCGCGCCGGGCCACCACAGCACCGCCTTCGACCTGGCGCTGCTGGGCCGGGCGATGGTGCGTGACTACCCGGAGACCTACGCCTACAACAAGGTGAAGGAATTCACCGTGGGCACCATCAAGCAGCCCAACCGCAACCTGCTGTTGTGGCGCGACGGTAGCGTGGACGGCATCAAGACCGGCCACACCTCCGAAGCCGGCTACTGCCTGATGAGCTCGGCGCAGCGCGGCGACCAGCGCCTGATCGCGGTGGTGCTGGGCGGCAGCTCGGAAAAGCAGCGTGCCGATGACAGCCTGGCGCTGCTCAACTGGGGCTTCCGCTTCTTCGAAACCCACCGCATGTACGAGCCGGGCAAGGCCGTGGCCGAGCACAAGGTGTGGAAGGGCAAGACCGACACCGTGCAGCTGGGCGTGGCCCAGCCGCTGCTGGTAAGCGTGCCGCGTGGCCGCTACAACGACCTCAAGCCGACCATCGACGTGCCCAAGACCCTGGAAGCGCCGTTCACGGCGGGCCAGCAGATCGGCTCGCTGAAGGTGACGCTGGATGGCAAGGTGGTGGCCGAATCCCCGCTGGTGGCCGTGGCCGCCGTGGAAGAAGCCGGCTTCTTCAAGCGCCTGTGGGACAGCTTCTGGATGTGGTGGGAATCGGAGTGATTGCTGCCCGATCGTGGTGAAAAAAAGACCGGCGCATGCCGGTCTTTTTTTGGGGTGGGCGATGGGCCGATTGATGGTGTGCCGACCAACGGTCGGCACCTACCGCGGAAGGGGGGCGAATCCCGGGCCGAACCGGTGCGAATCCGCGCGAACCGCTGGGAATCTGCGTGAACCGCTGCGAATCCCGGGCGAAACGGTGCGAATCCCGGGCAAAACGGTGCGATTCCGGGTAGTGCCGGCCGCTGGCCGGCTCCTCGCACACCCGGCTGGGGTCATGGGGCGCCGACCAACGGTCGGCACCTACCGGTGGTCGGCTGGGGTCATGGGGCGCCGACCAACGGTCGGCGCCTACCGGTGTTTGGATGGGTCATGGGGAGCCGGCCAGCGGCCGGCACTACCGGTGTTCGGCGGGGAAGGCAAAAAAAGACCGGCGGGTGCCGGTCTTTTTCTCTTCGGTGTGCCGACCAACGGTCGGCAGCTACCCGCTTCACCATCAGTCGCTCGCTTACAGCGAGCGGCTGATGGTGAAGCTGCCAAATACCGGCGACTGGCGCTGGCCGTCGAACTCGCGGGTGCTGTGGTAGCGGGCCACGGCGAACTTCCAGCGCCCGCGCATCACCGCCACACCGTAGCCGGCCTGGCCCACCACGTGGCGCTTGTCCACGCTGTGGCTGTTGCGGAAGGTGTTGCCGTCCAGGGTGATGTCGCGGATCACCCAGGCCGCGTCGGTGGTGGCGAACAGGTGCCAGGACCAGCCGGCCGGCTTGCCGCCGCGGGTGGGGGCGGTGTTCTCGCCGGCCGGGCGCAGCGGGGTGCTGCCGAAGTCGTCGGGCAGCTTCCAGCCGAAGCGCACTTCACCGCCCGCATTGACGTGGGTGGCCAGGTTGCCCACCGCGCCGCCGTAATGGCTGATCGCATCCCAGCCCCAGCCGGTTGCGTTGTCGGTGGCATCGGCCGGCCAGCGGCGCATGCGCTCGTGGGTGAGCATGAACACCGGTTCGTTGTGCAGCTGGTTGTCCCAGCCCTGGAACTTCTCGTCGCCCAGCAGCTCGTGCACCGCGTTCTGCACCTGCTCGCCCTGTGCCCACGGGCCGACCACGCCCACGGCCAGCTGGGTGGTCTGCAGGCGGTCGCCCCGGCGGGCGTTGTAGCCGAAGCTGCCGATCAGCACGCCGGCGTAGGGCCGGTCGTCCTCGATCAGGTCCTTCCGGGTGAAATCGGTGGGGGTGAAAATGCCCTGGGCCAGGCTGAAGATCATGTTCTGCTGCTCGAACTCGCCCGGGTGCAGCTTTTCCAGGTGGCGGTTGACCCAGCGCGCCAGGCGCGGCAGGCAGGGGTCGTCGGTGTAGTCCACCAGGTTGGGCGAGACCAGGGTGAGCTGGGCGCCGTTGGTGTAGCCCTGGTCCTGGTCGGCCCCGCCGAACAGGTCGTTGTCGACGCGGAAGTTCACCTGCGGAGGGTGCTCACGCATCGCGTCGGGGCCGCACTGGTTGGCGGCCTGCACCGCGGGGGCGACGAACGCCAGGGCGCCGGCAAGTGCGGCCGACAACGCATAGGGCTTCAACGACATGGAATTCCCGCTCAGGATTTGTTTTGTTTTTAAGCGCATGCAGCGTAGTGAACGCGTGATGTACTGACCATACCCGCGCACGCACTGGAGCGTTTTGCTGGTGAAGGCCGATTTTCACGTAGCGTTGGGTGCAGCTATGGGCACGATCATGCAGCGCTTGGGTTCGGCCGCCGGCGTCCCCATAATCGCGGTCATGGAGATCAAGTCTGACAACCCCGACCACGGCTTCCAGTTCCCCGGCCAGTTCGAACTCAGCGCCATGGGCGCGGCCGGCCAGGAGCTTGAACGCGAATTGCCGCGCCTGCTTGAGCAGGCCGGCGTTGAAGTACTGACCGAGCGGGTCAGCTGGAAACACTCGTCCAACGGCAAGTATGTGTCGGTGCGGCTGGTGTTCAAGGCCGACAACCGCGAGCAGTACGACGCCGCCCACGCCGCGCTGCGTGACCACCCGGAAGTGAAGTGGACGCTGTAGCCGCCTGCGACAGCGTTCCCAGCCCGGGCGCCCGCCCGCCGCAGCCGGCGCGCGTGCGCCAGCTTGGCCGGCAGCCCTATGCGCCTGTCTGGCATGCCATGCAGCGGTTCACCGACAACCGCGACGACAGCACGGCCGATGAGCTGTGGGTGGTCGAGCACGACCCGGTGTTCACCCTGGGCCAGGCCGGCAAGGACGAGCACGTGCTGGCGCCGGGCGACATTCCGGTACTGCACGTGGACCGCGGCGGCCAGGTGACCTACCACGGGCCCGGCCAGATCGTGGTCTACCCGCTGCTGCAGCTGCGCCGGCTGGGGATCGGGGTGCGCGATTACGTGTGCCGGATCGAGCAGGCGATCATCGACACGCTGGACGAATGGAATATCGGCGCTGAACGGCTGGACGGGGCGCCCGGGGTCTACGTGGGCGGCGCGAAGGTCGCCGCGCTGGGCATCCGGGTCCGCCGCGGCTGCACCTTCCACGGGTTGGCCTTCAACGTGGCCATGGACCTGGAGCCGTTCCACCGCATCAACCCCTGTGGCTACGAAGGGCTGCAGGTGACCTCGGTGGTAGACTTGGGGGGACCGTCCGGCATGGCGGCCGTGACGCCGGTGCTGCTGGGCCATCTGGCCCGCCAGTTCGGCCTGGACCTCCAGCCGACCACTGATTTGCCCGATCTGACAGAGGCGGCGTAACGCCGCCGACCAAGGCCATGACTGAAACCACCGCTCGCCTCATTCCCCTGCAGATCGTGCAGGGCGACACGCCGTCCGTTGCGCCGCTGCAGACGGGCGTCAAACAGCTGGGCGGGGACAAGATCGGCCGCTCGCCGGTGCAGTTCGCCGATGCGCCGGTGCTGCGCAAGCCGTCGTGGATCCGGGTGCGGATTCCGTCGGGCAACGCGGTGCAGACGCTGAAGGCCAAGCTGCGCGAGAACCGTTTGGTGACGGTCTGCGAGGAAGCCAGCTGCCCGAACATCCACGAGTGCTTCAGCCATGGCACGGCGACGTTCATGATCCTGGGCGAGGTGTGCACGCGGCGCTGTTCGTTCTGCGACGTGGCCCACGGGCGGCCGAAGCCGCCGGATGCCAACGAGCCGGCCAGCCTGTCCCAGACGGTGGCCGACATGGGCCTGAAGTACGTGGTGGTGACCAGCGTGGATCGCGATGACCTGCGCGATGGCGGTGCCCAGCACTTCGCCGACTGCATCGGAGCCATCCGCGAGAAGTCGCCGAACACGCGCATCGAGGTGCTGACCCCGGACTTCCGTGGCAAGGGCCGCATGGAGCGCGCGCTGGACATCCTGGCGACCAACCCGCCGGACGTGTTCAACCACAACATCGAGACGGTGCCGGACCTGTACCGCAATGTGCGGCCGGGGGCGGACTACCAGTGGTCGCTGACGCTGCTGAAGAACTTCAAGGCGCAGCATCCGTCGATCGCGACCAAGTCCGGCATCATGCTGGGCCTGGGCGAGGATCTGGACCAGGTGCGGGCGACGATGCGCGACCTGCGCGCGCACGACGTGGACATGATCACGATCGGCCAGTACCTGCAGCCGACGCCGCACCACCACCCGGTGCTGCGCTACTGGACGCCGGACGACTACAAGGCGCTGGAGGTCTACGGCTACGAGCTGGGCTTCAGCCACGTGGCCTCGGGCCCGATGGTGCGTTCGTCGTACCACGCCGACGTACAGGCCAAGGGCGCAGGCGTAGCCTGATCCCGCCTGGCGCTGCCCGGCAAACGCTTTGCACGTAGCGCCGGGCTCTGCCCGGCATCGCTTTGCACGTAGTGCCGGGCTCTGCCCGGCATCCAGCAAACAGCACACAGCAGCGCTTCAGTTCTCCACGTGCCCGGAGGGGGCAGGCCGCCCCTCCCCGACAATTTCCTGCGCTGGCGGTTGCCTACCCCGGTAGGTACCGACCGTTGGTCGGTACGGGCTCGCCCGCCCGGTTGCGCCACCTCACGCCCACCCCCCTCGCTCCGCCCGTTTCCACCGACCAACGGTCGGTGGCTACCCGGCGCGGCGGCGCTGCTCCCACATTCACAATTTGCTACAGACCCCGGTTTAGGCTGGAAATACGTGTTGCGCGGCGATGGATGACAAAGCCCGCAACTTTCGGCACTGTCGTGTGGTCTGATCCGCACGCAGTCTCCCCCTTGGCAAGGTGCCATGAGCAAGTTGATGAAATTCAAAGCCCCCGCATTCCTGATGGCCCTGGCGCTCACCGCGCCGCTGGCACTGGCCGCCTATGCCGATTCGCCGGCGCTGCCGTCGGCGGCGACGGCCGACCAGGTGACAACCTCCAAGCTGGTGTACGGGCTGCTCTCGGACAGCCGCTATGCCTACCGTCCGCGCGCGCTTGACGCGGCCACCTCCAAGGACGTGTTCAAGCGGTACCTGGAGGCGCTGGACGGCAGCAAGCAGTTCTTCACCCAGGCCGACATCACCCGGTTCGCACCGTTCGAGGCGAACATCGCTACCGCCATCCGTGGCGGCGAGCTGGAGCCCGCGTTCCAGGTGTTCGCGGTGTACAAGCAGCGCGTGGGCGAGCGGGTCGGGTATGCCCGCAAGCTACTCAAGCAGGACTTCGATTTCAGCAGCGACGAGAAGTTCGAGTACGACCGCAAGGACGTCCCGTGGGCGGCCAGCAATGCCGAACTCGATGACCTGTGGCGCAAGTCGGTCAAGAACGATTGGCTGCGCCTGAAGCTGGCCGGCAAGCAGCCGGCCGAGATCCGCAAGACGCTGGACAAGCGCTACGCGACGCTGGAAAAGTCGGTCAATGAGCTGAAGGGCGAGGACGTGTTCCAGTTCTTCCTCAACTCCTACACCAGCGCGGTGGATCCGCACACCGACTACTTCACCCCGCGCACCGCCGAGAACTTCAACCAGGCCATGTCGTTGTCGCTGGAAGGCATCGGCGCACAGCTGCAGCGCCAGGACGACATGGTGGTGATCCGCGAGGTCATCGCCGGCGGTCCGGTGGCGGTCAATGGCACGCTCAAGGCGGGCGACCGCATCGTTGGCGTTGGCCAGGGCAAGTCCGGGCCGATCGAAGACGTGATCGGCTGGCGCATCGATGACGTGGTGGCCAAGATCCGCGGCAAGGCCGACACCCAGGTGCGGCTGGAATTCATCCCGGCCGAGGAAGGCGTGGACGGCAAGCACCACACGCTGGTGCTGACCCGGCAGAAGGTGCGCCTGGCCGAGCAGGCCGCCAAGGGCGAAACGCTGACCATTCCGGCCAAGGACGGGGAACCGGCGCGCAAGGTCGGCGTGATCAAGCTGCCCACCTTCTACCAGGACTTCGAAGGCCGCCGCCGCAACGCCACCGACTACGCGTCGGCGACGCGTGACGTGGCCAAGCTGCTGGCCGGCTTCAAGACCGACAAGCTCGACGGCGTGGTGCTGGACCTGCGCAACAACGGCGGTGGTTCGCTGGACGAGGCGATCGAACTGACCGGCCTGTTCATCGAGCAGGGCCCGGTGGTGCAGGTGCGCGAGTCTGGCGGCCGCGTGACCGTCAACAGCGACCGCAGCGAAGCGGTGGCGTGGGACGGCCCGCTGGCGGTGCTGATCAACCGCGGTTCGGCCTCGGCGTCGGAGATCTTCGCCGGTGCCATCCAGGATTACGGCCGCGGCCTGGTGATCGGTGAGACCACCTTCGGCAAGGGCACCGTGCAGAACATCGTGGACCTGGACCGTTGGCCCACCGGGGAAGCCCAGCGCTACGGGCAGGTCAAGCTGACCATCGCCCAGTTCTTCCGCGTCAGCGGCAGCAGCACCCAGCACAAGGGCGTGGTGCCCGACCTGGCCTTCCCGGCCAGCGTGGACGCCAGCGAGTACGGCGAAAGCACCTACGACAACGCGCTGCCGTGGACCCGCATCGCCGCCGTGCCGCACACCCAGTACGGCAACTTCGGCCCGCTGCTGCCCAAGCTGGAAACCCGCCATGCCTCGCGCATCGCCGCCGACAAGGAGTTCCAGTGGTGGAACGAGGATGTCGAGCAGTTCCGCGCCGAAAAGGCCAAGAAGTACATCTCGCTCAACGAGGCCGAGCGCCGCACCGAGCGTGAGAAGCAGGACAAGCAGCGGGTGGATCGCCAGGTGATCCGCAAGCAGCTGGGCCTGGATCTGGACCCGCTGGCCGACGACAGCAACGACGATGGCCTGACCGGCAACGAGCGTGACATCGTCAAGGATGCCGCCCGCGAAAAGGCCGCCGAAAAGCGCCCGGACCCGCTGCTGCGCGAGTCGGCGGCGATCCTGGCCGACGCGGTCAACCTGCTGGAAACCGACCGTCCGCTGTCGGCGCAGGTGCTGCCGCAGTCCACCGGCGTAGGCCGCTGGGCGGATTGAGGGCGGTAGCCGGGCATGAACCGGAAACAACGAAGGGCCGGCCAATGTGCCGGCCCTTCGCCGTTTAGACCCGGCACATACGCCGGGGTGGCTATGCTGGGCGCAGTCTGTCCCTGCAGGAGCGCGCATGCGCCTGTCCCAAGCAATCCCGGCGGGCCTGCTGGCCGTGTCGCTCACCGCCTGCGGCGGCCGCGCCGCCGACAGCACCCTGATCCGCGAATCCTTCGATTCCGGTGACACCTATTCGCGCACCGTGCCCGGTGCCCCGGCGCAGGCCTGCGAGGCGGCGCGCCGCACCCTGCTCAGCCAGGGCTATGCGATCGCGCGGTCCGACACGGCGGCGGTGGAAGGCAACAAGAACTTCCAGCCCCGCGATGACGAGCACGAGCAGCTGGTGCTGCGTATTTCCTGCGCGCCGCGCGGCGACCAGGCACTGGTGTTCGTCAGTGCGGTGCAGGACCGTTACGCGTTGAAGAAGAGCCCGACCTCGGCCAGTGTCGGCGTGGGCGCGCTGGGCTCGGTGTCGCTGCCGTTCGGCAGCAACGACGACTCGCTGGTGAAGGTGGCCAGCAGCACGGTGCAGGACGCGCAGTTCTACCGCCGTTTCTTCGACCGCCTGCAGCAGTACCTGCCGGTGGTGCCGGCAACGCCGCCGCCCGCACCCGTGGAGCCGACGCCGGCCGCGCCGCCGGCCGCCGCACCGGCCCCGGTGCCCGAGCCAGGCCCTGCGCCGTCGGCCGATACCCCGGTGCCCGCGCACTGACCAGGCGGGCAGGGTGCCATCACCAACCGTAACGCGTGGGTCGCGCCGGTGGCCGCAGTTGCTGGCCGCTCTGCTGTGCGCGGTGGCCATCGGCACCGTGACCGCCGCGCCGGGATCGACCTGCACGCAGGCGCTGCTGGAAGAGCTGGGCTGGCGCTTCGTCGACGCGCCGGTGGCCGCGCCGGTCATCCACGGCGGCCCGGTCTGCACGCGCGCCACGCTGCCGCAGGCGCAGCAGGCGGGCGACCTGCGGGTGCAGGTGCCACAGGCATGGACAGCCACCCAGCGCGCCGCGTTGATGACCGACTTGCTCGACGACCCGGCCACGCTGTGCGCCTACACGTTCAAATTGGGCCAGGCCACGCGACGGGCCACCACGCAGCTGCAGGACAATCCCGGCTACCGCTTCTCGGCCCTGCAACTGGGCTGGATCGGCTTCGGTGCACGCGGTGCGCAGGCGCAGGGCTGGCAGCGCTTCCGCAGTTTCGGGCGTGGCTATCAGCCGGCCGGCGCAAACAGCGCCGCGCTGCAGCACTTCTACGACGGCAGGGTGCGCTCCGAATGCGGGGTAGGGCGGCAGGTGGCGCAGCTGGCCACCCAGCGCGAGCTCTACGGCGATGCGGCGTTCGACACCGAGTTCAGCCCTGGCGAACTGTCGATCGGCACCTTCCTGACCCTGCACGACACCGACAGCATCCTGCTCGGCCGCCATGCCGGCGCGTTCCTCGCCGATGGCAAGGCGGTGAAGACCGCGCAGCTCGGCCGCCAGGCCTTCGTGGGCGCGCCCGGCTTCATCGAACACGTGTTCGACAAAACCTACCTGGACGACATCAACAACCAGGCCGAGAACTTCGTGGTGGTCGATGTCAGCGCCGCGGCCGCCGAGGCGCTGCGCGCGCACGGCGGGTTTGCCCACTACGACACGATCAACCGCCAGATCTGGGCGCTGGCCCAGCGCATGCCCGGGCCGGGACCGCGCCGCTTCGAGCGGCTGCTGATCGAACGCGACCCGGTGTGGCGCAAGGGCCTGCCGCCGGAGCAGAAACCGCTGCTGGCCGAACTGGACGCGCTGCTGGACGATCCGTTCTACCAGGGGTTCGTGATTTACGTGCATCCTCGCGGTATACGTCCTGTGCGGTATCACATCGCACGCCTGCTCGACCGCAACCCGCGCACGCCGTTTGCCTTCGAACTGGGCCTGCACAACCTGCATACCACGCTGTACCGACGCTGGATCGACGCACGCCTTCGCCAGTGCGATTCCCCCTCGGCAGCCCCCCACAACACCACTACTGACACGCTGGAAGGAGATACATGGACATTGCAATGATCGGCCTGGGAAAGATGGGCGCCAACATGGCCGAGCGCCTGCATCGCGGCGGCCATCGGGTGATCGGCGTCGATCCGGGTGAGGGCGCGCGGGACAGCGCGGCCAAGCGCGGTTTCGAGGTCAGTGCCTCGATCGCCGATACGCTGGCGCAGTTGCCGGTGCCGCGCGTGGTCTGGCTGATGGTGCCCGCCGGCGTGGTCGACCAGACCCTGGCCGCGCTGGCCCCGCATCTGTCCGAAGGCGATGTGGTGATCGATGGCGGCAATTCGTACTACAAGGACTCGATGCGCCGCGCCGAACAGCTCAAGGGCGAAGAGGTCAGCTACATCGACTGCGGCACCAGCGGCGGCGTGTGGGGCCTGCAGGAAGGCTACAGCCTGATGATCGGGGGCGAGGCGGCAGCCGTGGCGCAGGTGGGCGCGATCTTCCGCACCCTGGCGCCGGGCGAAGACCGCGGCTGGGCGCACGTGGGCCCCAGTGGCGCCGGCCACTTCTGCAAGATGGTCCACAACGGCATCGAGTACGGCATGATGCAGGCCTACGCCGAAGGCTTCGCGCTGATGCAGCACAAGACCGACTTCAACCTCGACCTGGCCCAGGTGGCCAAGGCCTGGCAGCACGGCAGCGTGGTGCGGTCGTGGTTGCTGGACCTGAGCGCCGATGCGCTGGGCCGCAACCCGCAGTTGGACGGCATCGCGCCGTACGTGGAAGATTCCGGCGAAGGCCGTTGGACAGTGGCCGAAGCGATCGACCTGGACGTTCCCGCGCCGGTGATCACCTTGTCCCTGCTGGAGCGCCTGCGCTCGCGCGAAAAGAACTCCTTCAGCGACCGCCTGCTGGCGGCGATGCGCAACGAGTTCGGCGGCCACGCCATCAAAACAAGGTAATCCCGGCCGCACCACCCGGTAGTGCCGGCCGCTGGCCGGCTCGCAGCCAACCCCACCCCCTGCGCCGACGCGCGCAGGGCGGTGGGACGCTAGCCCAGATCCACCCGCCGCCCGCTGCGCGCACTCTCCGTGCCGGCTTCCAGCAACCGCATCAGCTGCAGCGCTTCGGTCGTGCTCACCGTGGGCGCGCCGGTACCCGACATCGCATCGCGGAACGCCGCATACAGGCGCCGGTAGTCGCCCAGGGCATTGTCCACGCTGGCCGGGTGTTCGTGGCCCGCGGCGTCCACGGTGACATGCTGGCCATGCACCGGGTCCAGCCCCCAACCCGGCGCGCCCGGGGCGATGCCCTCGCGCAACTGGTCTTCCTGCACGTCGCGGCCCTGCTTGAGGTAACTGCCCCGGCTGCCGTGCACGGCAAAGCGCGGACGGGCGGCGGCCACCAGCGAGCCGGCATGCACGATGGCCCGGTGCCGCGGGTAATGCAGCACTGCATGGAAATAGTCGTCGCTGCGCGCACCGTCGCGTTGCGCCATCAGATCCGCGCTGATCGCCTGCGGCCAGCCGAACAGCTGCAGCATCTGGTCAAGCAGGTGCGGGCCCAGGTCCATCCACAACCCGGCCCCGGGCGCATCGCTCTCACGCCAGCGATCACGCACCTGCGGGCGGTAGCGGTCGAAGTGCGAATGGCACTCGGCCACCTCGCCCAGCACGCCATCGGCCAGCAGCTGCTGCAGGGTGAGGAAATCGGCATCGAAGCGGCGGTTCTGGAACACGGTGACCACGCGCTCGGCGATCTGCGCGGCACGCACCACGGCGTCGGCCTGGGCCAGGTCCAGCGCGAACGGCTTGTCCACCAGCACGTGCTTGCCGGCCTGCAGCGCAGCAATCGCCAGCGGCGCGTGTTCGGCGTTGGGCGTGGCGATGACCACCGCGTCCAGCGCGGGATCGGCGAACAGCTCGGCCGGGTGATCGCAGATGCGCACGTCGGTGAAGCTGCGCAGCAGGCGATCGCGCTGCGAACTGGCGATGCTGTGCAACGCCAGGCCCGGGGTGTGCTGGATCAGCGGCGCGTGGAAGACGCTGCCGGCCAGCCCGTAGCCAATCAATCCAACCTGTAGGGGTGTGGTCATGGCGAGGACTCCAGGCATGCGGGCTGCACAGCGTAGCGCGGGTTGTTGCAGTGCGGAACCATGAACGGTTGTGCATCAACCTGAGCGGTTCACGGCGGCGTTATGTCTTGCCCACGTACTGCACACAGCCCGACACGGAGACTGGCCACACACCCAAGGAGACACCGAACATGACCAACACGACCCGTAATCTGCTTGCTGCTTCGCTGGCCCTCGGCATGGTGCTGGGCACGTCGTCGGCCATGGCCAAGGACCCGCCGAAGACCACCGATCATGCCGCCATGACCCATGCCGATACGCACGATTCGGCCGAGCCGGTGACCGACAGCTGGATCACCACCAAGGTCAAGACCGACCTGCTCACGAGCAAGAATGTGCCGGGCACCGAAGTCAAGGTGGAGACCGTCAACGGCGTCGTCACTCTGACCGGTACCGTGGCCAGCCAGGCCGAGCATGACAAGGCACTGCGCGTGACCAAGGGCATCAAGGGCGTCAAGAGCGTCGATGCCAGCGGTCTGAAGGTCGCTGCCGCCGCTGCCAAGCGCTGATTCCAGCGGCTGTTGCAAGCAACAGGGCGCGCCTTCGGGCGCGCTTTTTTTTTACTTCCATCTGCGGGTAGACAGAACCGTGCTTTGACGCTTTTAAGGCGCCGCCGTCGGCGGGTCGGGCGCTGGGTCCCCAGACCCTTTCCGGCGAATGTCCCCCGGCGTCGGCCTGCGGCCGCCGCCTCCTCCTTTATTTCGCCTCCAAGGGCATGGGGCCCCAGCGCCCGACCCACCGACAGCGCCAGAAAAGCCTTGCTTCCCTTCCTTACCGCAAACCGAGCCCCGTAGCAGCCGGTAGGCTCCTGGGCAAAATAAAGGAGGAGGCCGCCACGCGGCCGGGGGACATTTGCACCAGGGGCCTTATCTGTTCGGAATCTGGCAGCGTAGGCGTCGAGAGCCGGCGTGGGCCGCCGTAGGGGCCTGGATCTCGACGATCGACCTGTAGCTGGGCGCCCACGCCGGAATCTCCCTTGATCCGCCCGAACAGTTGCTCGAGGCAGCACTCGAAGTGATAAGACTGGGCAAGCGGGGGAGCTCTCGACCTTTCCAGCCTAGCGGAGATTTCCCATGAGCGGAAT
>NZ_JBFTIS010000018.1:0-77379 GCF_056395005.1 Stenotrophomonas sp. 10N36
TGCTCGCGGGTCTGCGGCATCGGGCCGTCAGCAGCGGAGCAGACCAGGATCGCGCCGTCCATCTGGGCGGCACCGGTGATCATGTTCTTGACGTAGTCAGCATGGCCCGGGCAATCCACGTGGGCGTAATGACGCTCGGTGGATTCGTATTCGACGTGCGCGGTCGAGATCGTGATGCCACGTGCCTTTTCTTCCGGCGCGGCGTCGATCGAGGAATAATCCTTGAACTCGCCACCGAAGCGCTCAGCACCGATCTTGGTCAGTGCGGCGGTCAGCGTGGTCTTGCCGTGGTCGACGTGACCGATGGTGCCGACGTTGACGTGCGGCTTGGTGCGCTCGAACTTACCCTTGGCCATGGCTGCTTATCTCGAAATCGTCTGAATGGTGGCACTTAGATGGTGCTCACGAAAGGAATCGAACCTTCGACCTCCTCCTTACCAAGGAGGTGCTCTACCGACTGAGCTACGTGAGCGAGTTTTGTATTATGGCACGAATTTGATTAGATTCAAACTCATTCAATGGAGCGGGAGACGGGGATCGAACCCGCACCATCAGCTTGGAAGGCTGAGGTTCTACCATTGAACTACTCCCGCATCGGAAGCCTTTGCCACAACATGAAACTGGTGGAGGGAGGTGGATTCGAACCACCGAAGGCGTAAGCCAGCAGATTTACAGTCTGCCCCCGTTGGCCGCTTGGGTATCCCTCCTTACCACCCTGTCCCGTGGCGCCGAAGCGTTTTCGGTGTGGGGTGGAAGAGCCGTGAATTTTGGGGATAAACAGGCACTCTGTCAACACTCTTTTTCAACTTTTTCACACGAAGTGCAAAAAGCCCTGACGTGGCGGGCTATTGCCCGGGCAGCGGCAGCGATTCGTCGGCGAAGATGGCCACGTGCGGCACGCCATCGGCGCCGATCCAGCCCCGATACATGCCCTGCGTATTGAACGGCGCGGCAACGCGACCGTCTGCCGCGAGCACGATCGCACCGCCGTCGCCACCGAGCGCGGGAATGCGCTCGTTGATCACCGAACGCCCCGCTTCCGCCGGCCCCTGCTTGAGGTACTGCATGCGTGCGCAGATGTCATGCGCGGCCGCCGTGCGGATGTAGTACTCGCCCCAGCCGGTACCCGACACTGCACAGGCGGCGTTGGCATAGGTGCCGGCGCCGATGATCGGCGAATCGCCCACGCGACCGTAGCGCTTGTTGGTCATGCCACCGGTCGAGGTGCCCGCGGCAAGATGGCCGTTTGCATCCAGCGCGACCGCGCCGACGGTACCGAAGTGGCGCGCGGTTTCCAGGTCGGCGTGCGCCTGGCCGCTGGCCTCTTCCTTGAGCGCCTTCTGCAGCTGCTGCCAGCGTTTTTCAGTGCGGAAATAGGCCGGATCGACCACCGCGATGCCCTGGCTGGCGGCGAAGGTTTCCGCGCCCTGCCCCACCATCATCACGTGCGCGGAGTGCTGCATCACCGCTTCGGCCAGCAGTATCGGGTTGCGCACCCGCTGCACGCCCGCCACCGCGCCGGCCTTCAGGGTGGCGCCGTCCATCAGCGACGCATCCAGTTCGTTGCGGCCGTCGTGGGTGAACACCGCGCCCTTGCCAGCATTGAAGGTGGGATCGTCCTCGAGCACGGTGATCGCCGCGGTCACCGCATCCAGCGCGGGTTTGCCGGCCGCCAGCGCCTGGTGGCCGCGGAGCAGCGCCTGGCGCAACGCGGCACGCGCGGCCTTCTCTTCTGCCGGGGTCAGGTCCTTGCGCTCCACCCCGGCGCCACCGTGGATGACCAGCACCGGTGCGGCGGCGGTGGCCGCCAGCGGCATCGACAGGCACAGCGACAACAGCAACGCGGTTGAACGGGACATGGGCGGCGCCGGCAGGTTGGGACGCCCATCATGGCCGCAGATGCGCGGTGGGGGTAGGGCCGCGCCCTGCCCTGTCGGCGCGCGTGCGCGGCCGGGGCATCCCACGACCAACGGGCGTGGGCTACCGGAGCTCGAGGCCGCCGTCGCGGATATCGGCGGTGACCTGGAAGGCCGCGTCGTCCACGCGGAACCCGTCCAGGTGCAGCAGGCTGCCACTGCCCACGCCGGTGACCGGGATGGCGTGGAAGTCGAGCGGTTCGCCATCGCGCAGGCGGTCGGCGGTGTGTCGCGGCATCACCAGCCAGGCGTAGCCGCCATTCCTGCTGAGCACGCGGCCGCGCCCATCGGCTTCCACGCACAGGGCGGTGTCCTCGTCCACGCCGATGCCCACCATGTCCTCGCGCCCGGCCTGTTGCGCCGCCCGGGCCACGAACACGATCAACCGGCCGAGGCGGTCGCGCTTGCCGAAATGGGTGTCGGTGACCACGTTGGACAGGTACGGCATGGTCAGGAAGTCGCTGTCCAGGGTGACCTCGCCCCCCATCGGATCGCGCAGCGCGCGGGCCGAGGTGATGCTGCCGCCATCCATCGCGCCGTAGCTGTAGCCGCCCAGAATGGCCAGGCCGGCGCTGGTGCCGGCGATCGGTCGGCCCGCGCGGACGTGCGCATTGAGCGCCGCGTTGAGCGCGGTGCCCTTCCAGAAGCGGATATAGCGGGACTGGTCGCCACCGGCGATGAAGATCGCATCGGCCGCCGCCACCACCCGCAGCACCGCCGGGTCATCGGCGCCCCGGCGGCTGTCGAAGACCACGGTCTGCACCGAGGCGGCCCCGCCGATATCGCGGTACAGGCGCTCCTGCAGATCGTCGGCGCCGGAGGCGCGCAGGATCACCACGCGCCCGTTCCCGGCGCGCTGCAGCCACCACTGGAAGGCCTCGGGAACCCATTCCCCCCCGCCCATCAGCATCATCGCCGGTTCGGTGTGGGCGGCCGGGGCGGCATCGAGATCGCCCACCTCGTAGTAGCGGTAGCCGGGGTCCAGGACGGACTGTGCGTGGCTGGGCAGGGCCAGACCGAGCAGCAGCCCCAGCATCGGCGCGAACGGGCGGAAAGCCTTGTGCACGTTGATCTCCCTGAACAAAAACCGGGTGTAAGCGCTTTCACTCTTTGCCAGAGAAATCGGTAGTGGTCAAGCCCGTAAAAAAGGCGTTAAATGCGCGCCGTCCATTCGCGAAATGTGAATGGGGGACAGGCCTCCCTCGAGGCCGGCACTTTCTTCTCGAGAATTCTCATGCGTAAACAGGCGATGGCGTGGTCGATCCAGCTGGCGTTGATGGGTGTGGCCGCAACCGCAGGTGCCCAGGCGCCGGCCGCGTCCGGGGTGCAGCAACTGGACACGGTGCAGGTCACCGGTTCGCGCATTCCGCGCGCCCAGGTCGAGGGCCCGGCCCCGGTCACGGTGATCACCGCCGAGCAGATCCAGGCCAGCGGCTTCACCAGCGTGCCGGACGTGCTGCGGTCGATGTCCCAGAACGGTGGTGAGACCCAGAGCCAGCAGTCCTCCAGCGGCGCCGACTTCTCGCCGGGTGCGCAGCAGGTCGACCTGCGCGGGCTGGGCCCGAACCACACCCTGGTGCTGGTCAATGGCCGCCGCATCGCCGACTTCCCCATGCCGTTCCAGGGCCGCAGCAACTTCACCGACGTCTCCAACATCCCGATCGGGATGATCGAGCGGATCGAAGTGCTCACCGGCAGCGCCTCGGCCATCTACGGCTCGGACGCGATTGCCGGGGTGGTCAACTTCATCCTCAAGAAGCACGTGGATGGCACCACGGTGGACGTGCGGATGGGCACGGCCACCGAAGGCGGCGCCGATTCGTTCGACATCAGCCTGGCCAGCGGCTTCGATGCCGGTCGTTTCAGTGCGGTGTACAGCCTGGAACTGCAGTCGCAGACGCCGCTGTGGGCCTACGAGCGCAGCCAGCAGGATTCCACCCTGGACGCCCCCACCGAGAGCGCCCGCGCCGCGCGCCGCGCCTACCTGCGCACCGATTACAACGACGATTACCTGGACCCGGGCCAGGCCACCTGCGATGCGCTGGCCGGCCAGAACCGCGGCAGCACCCAGTATGCCGAGCGCCCGCGCTACGGCTTCTACTGCGGCAGCGACCGGTCGATCGGCTACGGCACGATCCTGAGCAAGCGCCGCGGCGTGAACGGCTACGCCTCGCTCAACTATGCCTTCGACAATGGCACCCAGTGGTTTGCCGACGTGCAGATGGGCTACCACGACATCGCGCTGATGCGCGACGTGACCCAGTGGGGCCGGATGGCCGCCGACGGCAACGAAGACGGCTACTTCTACAACCAGGCCACCGACCAGGTGGAGTTCTGGCAGCGCCAGTTCTCGCCCGAGGAAATGGGCGGCCTGCGCAACGGCATGATCCGCAGCACCCAGAAGACCTTCAGCGTGACCACCGGCTTCAAGGGCAGCCTGGGACCGAATTGGGACTACGAAGCCTCGCTGAGCCATTCGCAGTACCAGTCGTCGATCCGCTGGCCGCAGATCATCGCGTCCAAGGCCAACGCGCTGTTCCTGGGCGAGCAGCTGGGCGAGTACACCGATGACGACGACAACGTGTTCCCGGTGTTCAACGCCGATCCGGCGCGCCTGTACCGGCCGCTGAGCCACAGCGAGTACGATTCGATCGCCGCCAAGACGACCTACACGCCGAAGTCGCGCACCGATACGGCCGCACTGACCCTGACCAACGGCGAGCTGTTCGAACTGCCGGGCGGCAAGGCCGGGTTCGCCGCCACCGCCGAGTTCGGCAACCAGTCCTACGCGCTGAACCCCGATCCGCTGGCGACCGGGTACTACTACTACAGCTGGAAGGACTCGGACGGCCATGGCAGCCGCAACCGCTGGGCCACCGCGGCCGAGCTGCGCCTGCCGCTGCACGACACGCTCAACGTGAGCGTGGCCGGTCGCTACGACCAGTACCGCTACTCGGGCAACAGCATCGGCAAGGCGACCTGGAGCGGCGGAATCGAGTGGCGCCCGATCGACAGCCTGCTGGTGCGGGGTTCGTACGGCACCGCGTTCCGCGCGCCGGACCTGCACTACGTGTACGCCGGGCCGGGCAACGATGAAACCAGCAACAACGATTACTACGCCTGCCAGCTGGACGCCGCGGATGATTGCTCGGACTACGAAGAGAACCTGATCCGCACGCGCGAGGGCAACCGGAAGCTCGACCCGGAGACCAGCACGTCGTGGAGTGCCGGGTTCGTGTGGTCGCCGGCGGTGGGCCTGGACCTGTCGGTGGACTGGTTCGACATCGACATGCGCGACCAGGTGCAGGACATGGACGTGGGGACGATCCTGCGGGATGAGGCGGCTTGCCGTCTGGGCGGCGCCGACGCGACGTCGCCGACCTGCGTGGACGCGATCAGCCGGGTGACGCGGACCAGCGACGGCCGCCTGTACGGGGTACACGTGAATCCGATCAACATCGCGCGCGAGACCACGCAGGGTATCGATGTGGGCGTGCGTTACCGGCTGACGACGGGGATCGGCGATTTCATCCTGAGTGGCAACCACACCTGGGTGAAGACGCATGATTTCCAGCAGTTCGACGGCGATGTGGTGGAGGACAAGTTCGCGGTGAACAGCGGGTTCGACATTCCGCGCACCAAGACCAGCGCCAGCATCACGTGGGAGAACGATGCGTGGTCGGCGACGCTGTACGGGTCACGGCTGGGCAAGCTGCCGACCTACGACAGCTATGACGAGAGTTTCGACCCGGAGAGCGGCGACAGCCCGTGGATCGGGGCGACGTACCGGTACAACGTGTCGGTGCAGTACCGCGTGGACGACCATTCGCGCCTGTCGCTGTCGGTGGTGAACGTGGGCAACAAGATGCCGCCGAAGGACGCGACCTATACGTCCTACCCGTACTACGACGTGTCCTGGTTCGATACGGTGGGTCGTACGATCAACCTGCAGTACACGCACAAGTTCGGCGGCACGGCGCTGTAAGCGGCGCGGTTGCAGCGGATGCGGGCGAAAAGACGGAGGCAGTGCCTCCGTCTTTTTTTTGGCGATGCACTTCCCAAGCGACAAGGCACAAGCGATCACGGTGTGCTGGCGCCTGCGCGGGGCAGGTGGCCATGCAGAGACCCAAACAGGTAGTGCCGGCCGCTGGCCGGCTCCTCGGAATCCAGAAAGCGTCCTGTACGGTTCTCCACACCCGACGTGGAGAGGCGTGGGGGTTTGGTGTGGACAAGTAGGTGCAAGCCAACCACCGCAACGCTTTCTGGACGTGGTGATTTTTTGTCCACGCGCGTGTGGGGTTTTCCACATCGTACGTGGAGAGCGATGGGGGTTTGCTGTGGACAACCCGGCGCGAGCGATACACTGCAAGGGTTTCCAGCAGTGGTCATAAATTGTCCACGTGGCTTGCGGGGTGGGTGTGCGGGTTGCCGGCCAGCGGCCGGCACTACCGGGGTCGGGGTTTTCCACATGGGGCGTGGAGAGCGGTGGGTGTTTGTTGTGGACAAGTGGGTCGGAAGCACACGCGGCAAGGGTTTCCGGGCGTGATCAAATAATCACCACCACGTGCTTGCCACCGGACAACCTGTCGCAGAGTGGCTACCCATCCCGACTATGCTGCGTTCCCCCTTATCGATGGAGAGCACCGCGTGCGCAAAGGCAATCCCCGCATCGCCGTTGTCGGTGCCGGCATCATTGGCGCCTCTGTGGCATGGCACCTGACGCGCGCGGGTGCAGCCGTCACGGTGCTGGAGCGCAGCGCCACTGCGTCGAGCGGCGCGACCGGCAGCTCGTATGGCTGGGTAGGTACGGGCAGCATGCTGCCGGGCGATTCACCGTCGCGTTTTGCCATGATCCGCGACGCCTTGCCGGAATTTGCCCGGCTGGCGAACGCGCTGGGGCCATTACCGATCGCGGCGCGCGGTGCGCTCGTATGGTCCGGCACGGACGCTGAAACCGACGCGTTTGTAACCCAGCAGCGAGAGGCCGGTATCGGTATCGAGCTGCTGGATGGCGCAGGAATCACGGCACTGGAGCCGCATCTGAAGGCGCCGGCACTGGCCGCATGGGTGCCCGGGGATGTCGCCCTCGAACCCGCCCTGCTGACCGCACAGTTGCTGGCCAGTGCACAGGCATCGGGCGCACGCGTTGCCTTCGATCAGGAGGTATCGGCCATTGAGACACGCAACGGCCGGGTTACCCGGGTGGTGACAGCGGAAGGGTCGCATGCCGTGGACGGCGTGGTGCTTGCCAATGCTGCCAGCGCCGTGCCCCTGGCGGCACGCCTGGATATCCACCTGCCCGTGCATGAGGCGCCCGCCGTAGTGCTGGAGTTCGATGCACTGCCCGGGCGTCTCCATCACCTGCTGTGCGCCGCAGACCACGAAGTCCGGCCGCGTCTCGGCGGTGGACTGCTGGTTGCGGCCGACATGCCCGTCGAGGGCGACGCCGGGCTGGATCGCCTGGCCCGTCAGTGCATGGCCGATACGCAGGCCCTGCTCACTGCCCCTGCCGGGCTGGTGTTGCGCTCGGTGAGGGCCGTGCAACGGCCACTGACTGCCACGGGCATGCCGATCCGGGGTTTCATGCCGGGCATTGACGGTCTCTACGCTGTCATAGGCCACCCGGGCGTCATGCTGGCGCCTTGGTTGGGCCGGCTGGCCGCGCAGGAGATCGTTGCCGATTGAGCGCGGATACGGGGTGCTTCCGCGAGGTGGTATGCGCGGGCAAAGAAAAGGCCCCGCGCTGCGGGGCCTCTCTTGTACCGGCATCAACGTGCGATGCAATCAGACGTTGAAGCGGAAGTGCAGGATGTCGCCTTCCTGGACGCGGTATTCCTTGCCTTCCAGACGCAGGCGGCCGGCTTCCTTGGCACCCGCTTCGCCCTTGTACTTGATGAAGTCGTCATACGCGATGGTTTCAGCGCGGATGAAGCCTTTCTCGAAGTCGGTGTGGATCACGGCGGCAGCCTGCGGGGCGGTGGCGCCCTTGCGCACGGTCCAGGCACGGACTTCCTTCACGCCTGCGGTGAAGTAGGTCTGCAGACCCAGCAGCTGGTAGGCGGCGTAGATCACGCGGTTCAAGCCCGGCTCGGACAGACCGAGGTCGGCCAGGAACGTGTCGCGGTCTTCGTCGTCCAGCTGCGACAGCTCTTCTTCGATGGCCGCCGACACCGGCACCACCTGCGCGCCTTCGGTGGCGGCGCGGGCGCGTACGGCGTCCAGGTGCGGGTTGTTCTCGAAGCCGTCTTCCAGCACGTTGGCGATGTACATGACCGGCTTGAGGGTGAGCAGGAACAGGTCGCGGACCAGCGCCTTCTCTTCCTCGTCCAGGCCTGCCGAACGACCGGCCTTGCCGTCGGCCAGCGCGGCCTGCAACTTGGCCAGCACCGGCTTGCGGGCCGCCGCTTCCTTGTCGCCCCCCTTGGCGGCGCGCTCGGCGCGGTTCAGCGCCTTCTCGACGCTGTCCAGGTCGGCCAGGGCCAGCTCGGTGTCGATGGTGTCGATGTCCGACAGCGGGTCGACCTTGTTGTTGACGTGGATGACGTCGGCGTTTTCGAAGCAGCGCACCACGTGGGTGATCGCATCCACTTCACGGATGTGGGCCAGGAACTTGTTGCCCAGGCCTTCACCGCTGGCGGCACCGGCCACCAGGCCGGCGATGTCGACGAACTCGACCGCGGTCGGGATGACCTTCTGCGGGTTGATGATCGCGGCCAGCTCGTTCAGGCGCGGATCCGGCACCGGCACGATGCCGACGTTCGGTTCAATCGTGCAGAACGGGAAGTTGGCCGCGGCGATGCCCGCCTTGGTCAGCGCATTGAACAGGGTCGACTTGCCGACGTTGGGCAGACCGACGATGCCGCATTTGATACCCATCTTTGACAACCTCTGGGGTGGTAGGTACCGACCGTTGGTCGGTACACCGTGGTTATTTCGGGGTGTGGAGGCGCTTCATCGCCTCACTGTAATCGCCGGATACCGCCAGCGGCAGCACGTCGATCGCATCTTCGATGGCACGACCGATCAGCACATCATCGTCTTTGCTGGCACGCCCCAGCACCCACGGGACCACGCGGTCCTTGTGGCCGGGATGGCCGATGCCGATGCGCAGGCGGTGGAACTTGCCGTGGCCGAGCAGGCGAATGGTGTCGCGCAGGCCGTTCTGGCCGCCATGGCCACCGTCGAACTTGAGCCGTGCCACGCCGGGCGGCAGGTCCAGCTCGTCGTGCGCCAGCAGGGTTTCTTCCGGTTCGATCTTCCAGAAGCGCTGCGCGGCGGTGACCGATTTGCCACTGAGGTTCATGAAGGTGGCGGGCTTGAGCAGCCACACCGATTGCCCGGCGATGTCGACCTTGGCGGTCTCGCCGAACAGCTTGCTGTCCACGCTCCAGCGCGCGCCGGCCTGTTCAACCAGGGCGTCAATGAAACGAAACCCGGCATTGTGCCGGGTCTGGGCGTGCTCGGGTCCGGGATTGCCCAGACCAACGATCAATCGCAATCCTGTCATCACTCTTCTTTCGTCGGTACCGGCCCTGTGCCGGCACATACAGAAACGGCGCCTGCCCCGAAGGACAGGCGCCGCAATCACTTACTCTGCAGCCGGCGCTTCGTCGGCAGCTTCTTCCTTGCCGAGCTTGGCGGTGACGATCGCGTCGTCATGGTCCTTGCCCTGGGCCAGGGCCGGGATCTCGACGCCCTTCGGCAGCTTGATGTCCGACAGGTAGATCACATCGCCAGCCTTCAGGTCGGCCAGGTCGACGTCGATCGATTCCGGCAGGTCCTTCGGCAGGCAGGTGACGGTCACTTCCTTCAGTTCGTGGGTGACCACGACGTCGGCAGCCTTGCCAGCCGGCGAGGTGTCTTCGTTGACGAAGTGCAGCGGGACGTTGGCGGTCAGCGCTTCGTTCTCGTTCACGCGCAGGAAATCCAGGTGGATGATCAGCTGCTTGAACGGGTGGCGCTGCATGTCACGCAGCAGGACCTTGGTGATCTGGCCATCCAGGTTCAGGTCCAGGATCGACGAGTAGAACCACTCGTTCTGCTGGGCAAGCCAGGTGGCGTTGTGGTCCAGGTTGATGTTGATCGGAGCGGCGTCGCCGCCGTAGACGACGGCCGGGATCACGCCGGCGTGACGCAGGCGGCGGCTCGCACCCTTGCCCTGCACGTCACGAGCGGTGACCTTGATTTCATGGGTCTTGGACATTGTATTGACTACCAGTTGGTGCCTTGCCGGATGGCTTGGCGATGAAGGGCACGTCCGCGACCAGACGTACCCGGGGCCCGCCCACCGTTGCCGGCGGGCGGAAAAAAAATCAGTCCACGTACAGCGAGCTGACCGACTCGCCGAAGGCGATGCGGCGCATCGTTTCGGCCAGCATTTCCGCCACGCTGAGCTGGCGGATCTTGCTGCACACCCGCGCCTCTTCACGCAGCGGGATGGTGTCGGTCACCACCAGCTCATCGAGCTGGGAGTTGTTGATGTTGTCCACCGCCGGGCCCGAGAGCACGGCGTGGGTGCAGTACGCGGCCACCTTGAGGGCGCCACGCGCCTTCAGCGCCGCGGCAGCCGCACACAGGGTGCCGGCAGTATCGACGATGTCATCGACCATCACGCAGGTCTTGCCTTCGACGTCACCGATGATGTTCATCACGGTGGAGACGTTGGCGCGCGGACGGCGCTTGTCGATGATCGCCAGGTCCGCATCGTCAAGCCGCTTGGCCACCGCACGTGCGCGCACCACGCCGCCCACGTCCGGGGACACCACGATCAGGTTTTCCGTGCCGTAGGCGCGCCAGATATCGGCGAGCAGCAGCGGCGAGGCATATACGTTGTCGACCGGCATGTCGAAGAAGCCCTGGATCTGGTCGGCATGCAGATCCACCGTCAGCACCCGGTCTGCGCCCACGGCACTGAACATCTTGGCGGCCACCTTGGCGGTGATCGGCACGCGCGAGGAGCGCATGCGGCGATCCTGGCGCGAGTAGCCGAAGTACGGCACCACCGCGGTAACACTGTTGACCGAGGCGCGCTTGAGCGCATCGATCAGCACCAGCAGCTCCATCAGGTTCTCGGCGCTCGGCGCGCAGGTCGGCTGGATCACGAACACGTCCTGCTTGCGGACGTTTTCCTCGATCTCGACCTGGACTTCACCGTCGGAGAAGCGCGATACCAACGCCTTGCCCGGTCGCACCCCCAGTTCCTTGCAGATGCTCTGCGCAAGGCGCTTGTTGGCGTTGCCGGAAAATACCAGCAGGTTGGGGTGATCTTGCATCATGACGGTCTCGGGCGGGAGCGATTGGAGAACTCGGCCGCCGGCACCCTGGAGTGTCTGCGGTGACAACACCGCGGATCATCGGCCGTGCCCGCGCAGGCATGCGCATGGGAACGCGGCTGACATCCGCAAGTGGCAGGGGCGGGAGGATTCGAACCTCCGAATGCCAGGATCAAAACCTGGTGCCTTGGGCCTCTTGGCGACGCCCCTGCATCAAAATCAATAACGCTCGAGTACATCAAGCAGTGGCGAGCGCTCCACGCCCGCAGCCACCCATGCCCGCAGTTCTTCCGGCAACTGCGCCAGGCCCTGCTCTGCAGCAGCGCGCGTGGCGAAGGCGACGAAACAACCGCTTCCCGACCCGGTGAGTCGTGCCCGGCCGATCCTGCTCAACGCTGCAAACGCTGCCTCTACGGCAGGTTCGCGACGGCGCAGTACCGGCTCGAACGCATTCCCGAGCAAAGACCCGGAAGCGAAGTCCGCTATTTTCGCCACTGGGGCGTCGCGCGTCAAATGCGGATCTGCAAAAAGTCCGGCGGTCGGGGCGTGCACCCCCGGATCGGCGACCACATACCAGGCCGGCGCGAGGGCAATCGGGGTGAGCTGCTCGCCCACCCCGTCGGCCCAGGCGTTGTGCCCACGGACGAAAACCGGCACGTCCGCGCCCAGCTGCAGCCCCAACGCGGCCAGCGCATCGACGTCCAGGCCGGCGTTCCAGAGGCGGTTCAAGCCCACCAGCACGGTGGCGGCATCGGACGACCCACCACCGAATCCACCACCGGCCGGAATGTGCTTTTCCACGCCGATATCGGCGCCTTGGGCGACATTGGCGACGCGTTTGAGCAACAGCGCGGCCCGAACCGCCAGGTCATCGGCCTCGGCCACGCCCGCCAGCGAGGGGCCATCGCGGCGCACCTGGCCGTCTTCACGCACGCGCAGCCGGATCTGGTCGCCCCACGCCAGCAGCGCGAACACGGTCTGCAGCTGGTGGTAGCCATCGGGCCGGCGGCCGGTGATGTTCAGGAAAAGATTGAGCTTGGCCGGGGCCGGCCACTGCGACCAGCCCGCGTTCAGGTCCGGAGCGCTCATGGACGGCCGAGTGTCCAGCTGTCGACGACCACGCGCACTTTGGCGTCGCCGCTGGTCGCTTCGATCCGCCGCGGCAGCACCGGGCGGTCGCCCTCGGCCGGGTACCAGTCCAGGTACTGGATCTGCCAGCCCATCTGTTCGACCCGACGCGGCCGACCGTCGCCGTCGCGCTCGACGCGCTCGGCGGCGCCGGTGTCATCGGCGACCAGACCGCGCACCCAGTCGGGCAGCTGGTTGACCGGGATGTCCCAGCCGGTCGCCTCCAGCAGCACCTGCTGGGCGTCCTCGCCTTCACGCGGACCGCCCTCCAGGCCTTCCAGACGCCCGCCTTCGTGGTGGCTGTCGCCGGTCAGCTTCCAGCTCTGGCGGGTGACCGGTGCACTCAGTTCGACCACGTAGCGGCGCACATCCTGCTGCCAGTCGATGCGCCCGTTACCGCCGTTGCGTCCCTTGTTGACCGCGACGCGGCCCTGGAAGCTCCACTGCGGCTGCGCGCGGACGGCGGCCACGCGAGCCGCCTCGGCTTGCTCGGCCTCGGCCGATACGGTGGTCACCACGGTGGGCGCGGCCGGGGCCTTGCGCTCGTCCAGCGACACGCAGGCCGACAAGGATGCGGCCATCGCCAGCGTGGCGCCGGCCTTGAACAGGTTCAACGTCATACGCCGTATTTCTCGATCACGCGCTGCAGGGCGCGGTTGTCAGGGTCCAGTTTGCGTGCCTCGTCGAGGAAACGCCGTGCCTCGTCCTTGCGGCCCAGCACCCAGAGCACCTCGCCGACGTGCGCGGCGACCTCGGCGTCCTTGCTCAGGGTCCAGGCGCGGCGCAGCTGCACCAGCGCTTCTTCATTGCGGCCCAGGCGATACAGCACCCAGCCGTAGCTGTCGACGATGGCCGCGTTGTCCGGCTCGGCAACGCGGGCGCGGTCGATCAGCTCCAGCGCTTCCTGGTAGCGCTGGGTGCGGTCGGCCAGGGTGTAGCCCAGCGCATTGAGCGCGGCCACGTTCTCCGGGTCGGTGACCAGGATCTTGCGCAGGTCGGCTTCGGCGCGCGGCACATCGTCGCGGCGCTCCCAGGCCAGGGCGCGGGCGTACAGCAGCGCGTTCTCGTCCGGGTAGGCGGCCAGGCCACGGGCCAGGGCGTCCAGCTCACCGGGCAGGTCGTCGCCGCGCTGGCGCAGTTCGGCCTCCAGCAGGTAGGCATCGCGCCGGGCTTCATCGTCGACGGTGGCGTCGGACTGGATGGCATGCACTTCGGCGAACGCCTTGTCCGGGCGGCCCGCGTCGTACTGGGCGTTGGCCGCGCGCAGGCGCGCTTCCGGCAGTTCCTCGCCCCCGGGCACGCTGTGGTACCAGTCCACCGCTTCGGCCGGGCGCTTGAGGTACTCGGCGATCTTGCCCAGCAGCAGGCGCTGGGCGGGGTCGGGCTTGGCGGCCTTGGCCGACAGGTCCTTGTAGAGCAGCAGCAGGCCCGCGTCGTCCTTCTGCTTGGCCAACAGCGAGGCACGCATGCCCCAGGTCTGCACGTCCTGCGGGCCGACGGCCAGCACGCGCGCGGCCGAGCGCGGATCGCCGAGGGTGTCATAGGCGATGGCCAGCGCGTTGCGCAGGTCCGGGTCCTGGCGGCTCTTGGGCTCGACCCCGCGCAGCAGCGCCAGCGCGTCCTCCTGCTTGCCTGCCTGGGCGAGCTGGCTGGCATTCAACAGCGCCACGCGCGGTTCGTTCGGGAAGCGTTTGACCACTTCGTCGACCATCCGCTTGGCCAGGTCCGGGCGCTCCATGCGCATGGCCAGGCGGCCCAGCTCCTGCCAGACCTCCAGTTGATCGGGAATCGCGTTGTCGTCCACCAGCCCGCCCAGCACCTGGGCCGGCACGGCGGGGTCGCGCCCGCCGCCGATCAGCGCGGCGATGGCGAACTTCCAGCCGCGTGGGTCCGGGTCCTTCAGCAGCGCTCCGAGCTCAGTGCGCGCGCCGGCGATGTCGGCCTTGCGCATGTCCAGCGCGGCGGCGGCGCTGCGCATGGCCAGGCTGCGCGGGGCGCGGGCCTCCCACAGCGCCAGCGCCCGGGCCGCGCGCTTGTCGTCGTCGGCCAGCATGGAGATGCGGGTGGCGCGCTCGGCCAGCCCGGCGTCGTCGGTGCCGGCCTCGGCCGCCTCCAGGTACCAGCGCGCGGCGTCGCCGAGCTTGCCGGCCTGCAGGGCGAACTCACCGGCCATGACCGGGGTCAGCGGCGCGGTCGGGGCGGCCGCAGCCTTGGCGGCCGGGGCTGCAACGGGGGTCGGCGCCGGCGCTGCCAGGGCGTTGGCGACGGACAAGGACAGCAACAGAACGCTGGAGATGCGAATCAATGCGGGCATCGGGGGCTTCTGGCCTTAAAATGACGACTTGAATGGCCAGCAGCTTATCGCAAGCAACTGAACAATGACCCTGTGGGTGCTCGGACTGAATCACCAGACCGCGCCAGTGGAACTGCGCGAACGCGCGTCCTTTGGCGGCGACGCCCTGCCCCAGGCATTGGCGTCGCTGCGCGATACCCCGCAGGTCGCCGAGGCGGTGCTGCTGTCCACCTGCAACCGCACCGAGCTGTATGCCGTGGCCGAGTCCGGTGACGCGCTGGCGCAGTGGCTGGAATCCCACGCCGGGCAGCTGCACGGCTATCTGTACCAGCACGCCGACGCCGACGCGGTGCGCCACCTGTTCCGGGTGGCCACCGGGCTGGACTCGATGGTGCTGGGCGAGCCGCAGATCCTGGGCCAGGTCAAGGACGCCTGGGCCATCGCACGTGACCACGGCCTGCTGGGCCAACGCCTGGACCGGCTGTTCCAGCAGACCTTCTCGGTGGCCAAGCGCGCGCGTACCGATACCCGCGTGGGTGCCAACCCGATCTCGGTGGCCTCCACCGCGGTGCGCCTGGCGCAGAACTCGTTCGCACGGCTGGAAGACTCCACCGTGCTGCTGGTGGGCGCCGGCGAAACCATCGAACTGGCCGCCCGCCACCTGAGCGAAGGCAAGGTGCGCCGCCTGCTGGTAGCCAACCGCACGCTGGCCCACGCCCAGGAACTGGCCAGCCGGCATGGCGGCGTGGCCCTGCCGCTGAGCGAACTGGAGCGCCACCTGGGCGAGGCCGACGTGGTGTTTTCGGCCACCGCCGCACGCGAGCCGGTGATTGCCCGCGCGCACGTGGCCGCCGCGCTGAAGGCCCGCAAGCACAAGCCGATGCTGCTGTTCGACCTGGCCGTGCCGCGCGATATCGAGGCGGGGGTGGGCGAGCTGCCCGACGCGTTCCTGTATACCGTGGACGATCTGGAACGGGCGGTCGAAGACAACCGCCGCAGCCGCCGCGAGGCCGCTGCCGAAGCCGAAGCGATCATCGAGCTGCAGGTGGCCCGCTTCGTGGAAACCCTGCAGGCCAGCGCCCACCAGGCGCCGCTGCGGCAACTGCGCGCGTACGGCGAAGCGACCCGCGTGGAAATGCTGGAGAAGGCCCGCCAGCAGCTGGCCCACGGCAAATCGCCGGACGAAGTGCTGGAACTGCTGGCCCATGGCCTGACCAACCGCCTGCTGCACCCGCCCACCGCCGCGCTGCGCGCCGCGGCGCTGAGCGGCGATACTGAGCTGACCCGCGCCGCCGAGCGCCTGTTCCCGGCCAAGCCGGGCTACCAACATCCTGCTGTGAAGACTGATGACGCCGACCCTGCGCCGTAAGCTGGAAGCGCTGGCCGAACGCCGCGAAGAACTGGAACGCCTGCTTGCCGACCCGGCCGTGGTGAACGACAACGATCGTTTCCGCGCGTTCTCGCGCGAGTTCGCGCAGTTGCAGCCCATCGCCACGGCCCTGGCCGACGAAGCCCGTGCGCTGGCCGACCTGGCCGCTGCCGAAGCCATGCGCAGCGACCCGGACCTGCGCGAGCTGGCCGAAGAAGAAATCACCGCCGCCCAGCAGCGCCTGCAGCAGCTGGACCAGGAACTGGCGCTGCTGCTGGTGCCACGCGACCCGCGCGACGACGGCAACCTGTTCCTGGAAGTGCGCGCCGGTACCGGGGGCGACGAGGCCGCGATCTTCGCCGGCGACCTGTTCCGCATGTACGCCCGCTACGCCGAGCGCCAGGGCTGGAAGGTGGAGATCGAATCGGACAGCCCCGGCGAACACGGCGGCTACAAGGAAATCGTGGCCCGCGTAGTCGGCCGCGGGGCTTATTCCAAACTGAAGTTCGAGTCCGGGACGCACCGCGTGCAGCGCGTGCCGGCCACCGAATCGCAAGGCCGCATCCACACCTCGGCGGCAACGGTGGCGATCATTCCCGAAGCCGACGAAGTCGATGACGTGGTGATCAACCCGGCCGACCTGCGCGTGGATACCTTCCGCTCGTCCGGCGCCGGTGGCCAGCACGTCAACAAGACCGAATCGGCGATCCGCATCACCCACGTGCCGTCCGGGGTGGTGGTGGAATGCCAGACCGAGCGCAGCCAGCACGCCAACCGCGACAAGGCGATGAAGCGCCTGAAGGCCCAGCTGCTGGATGCCGAACGCAGCAAGCAGGCCGCAGCCACGGCCGAAAGCCGCCGGCTGCAGGTGGGCAGCGGCGACCGCAGCCAGCGCATCCGCACCTACAGCTTCCCCCAGGGGCGCATCACCGACCACCGCGTGGAAGGGCTGACCCTGTACGACCTGCCCAACATCATCGCCGGCGAGCTGGACACGCTGGTGGAACGGCTGATCCACGAGCACCAGGCCGACGAGCTGGCGCAGCTGGCGGCGGGCACCTGACCATGGACGCGGACCGGCAGCAGCTGCGCCTGGCGGTGCAACGCCAGCCGGCCGATTTCATCGCCTGGGTCATGCTGGCCGATGCCGAACTGGAGGCCGGCGATGTAGCGGCCGGCGAGCACGCCGCCACGCGTGCCCTGCAGTTGCGCGACCGCCACCCCGAAGCGCTGGCCCGGCTGGGCCGTGCACGCTGGATGCAGACGCGTCACGCCGAGGCGGCGGCCCTGCTGCGCCAGGCATCCGACAGCGCACCCCAGCACCCCGGAATCGCCCTGTGGCTCGGCCACGCGCTGGAGGATGCCGGCCAGCCGGAGGCCGCCGCCGACGCCTACCGGCATGCGCATACGCTGCTGCCGGGTGAGCCCTACATCACCGCCCAGCTGCTCAACTGGCAGCGCCGGCTGTGCGACTGGCGCAACATCGAGCGCCTGTCGGCGCAGGTGCGCCAGGCCGTCGCTCAGGGCCAGGCCGCGGTCGAGCCGTTCGCATTCCTGAGTGAAGACGGCAGCGCCGCCGAACAACTGGCCTGCGCGCGGCAACGCGCGGCGGCCATCCGCGCCAGCGTGACGCCGTTGCCGGCGACCACGGTGCGCCGCCAGGGCCGCCTGCGCGTTGGCTTTCTGTCCAACGGCTTCGGCGCACATCCCACCGGGCTGCTGATCGTGGCACTGCTGGAACAGCTGGCCGCCGCCGGGCGCCTGGACCTGCACCTGTTCGCGCTGACCGGCGACGATGGCAGCGCCATCCGCGCACGCCTGCAGGCGGCCGCCACGCAGGTGCACGCGGTGGGCGCACAGTCGCACCAGCAGATCGCCGCGCGCATCCGGGACACCGCCATCGACGTGCTGTTCGATCTGCGTGGCTGGGGCGGCGGCGGTACCCCGCAGGTGCTGGCGATGCGCCCTGCCCCGGTCCAGGTGAACTGGCTGGCCTATCCGGGCACCTCCGGCGCGGACTGGATCGACCATGTGCTGGCCGATGCCTTCGTGCTGCCCGCGCCGCTGGCGGCCGGATTCAGTGAACAGGTGCGGTACCTGCCGCGGGCGTTCCAACCGTCGGACAACACCCGCGTGCTCGCCGCGCCGCCGTCGCGCGAAGCGTGCGGGCTGCCGGCACAGGGCGTGGTGCTGTGCTGCTTCAACAACAGCTACAAGCTCAACCCGCGCAGCGTGCAGCGGCTGTTCGCGGTGCTGCACGGCGTGCCCGGCAGCGTGCTGTGGCTGCTGTCCGGCCCGGGCAACGCCGATGCGCGACTGCGCAGCGCGGCGCGCCAGGCGCAGCTGGATCCGGCACGGCTGGTGTTCATGCACAAGCTGCCGCACCCGGACTATCTGGCGCGCTACCAGCACGCCGATCTGTTCCTGGACACCCACCCCTACAACGCACACACCACCGCGTCCGATGCGTTGTGGGCTGGCTGCCCAGTGCTGACCTGCCCCGGGGCGACGTTTGCCTCGCGCGTGGCGGGCAGCCTCAACCACCACCTCGGCCTGGCACACATGAACGTGGCCGACGACCGCGCCTTCGTGGCCACCGCCATCGCGTTGGGCAACGATGCCCCGGCGCTGCAGGCGCTGCGCGCGGAACTGGCGCTGCGCCGCGACGACAGCGGCCTGTTCGACATGGCCGGGTTCGCCCGTGACTTCAGCGCCGTGGTGGAAGACCTGGCGCGCGAACGCGGTTGGCAGGGCGCGGCGTGACATCCGGCGCGGGATCGCCACGTGTGCTGTCGCTGCTGGAAGAGCAGCGCGCGCGGGCGGTTGCGATGCTGCGCGACACGGCTGGCGACCCTGACGCGTTGGCGTGGAAGGCCGAGCTCGACCTGGCCATCGCCCGCCTGCAGTGGTGCACACAGCATGCGATCGACGGTCGTGCCGTGGCCACGGTGCTTCCCTGGCCGGCCGACGCGTTCGGGTCGTTTGCCGTGGTCGAATGTAACGACGAGGGCGAGCCGGTGGCGGACCGCATGCTGCAGAGAGCTGGCGAACCGGTGGTGCTGATGCCGGGCGACCTCCTCGTGCACCGGCCGCGTGCGCTACCCGGCGACGGCGACAACGGCTGAACCTTCGCTGCGCTAGGCTCGGGGTTCCCAACGATGACCGAGGCACGTGGATGGGCAAGCTCAAGCGCAAGGAGTACGAGGCCCTGCTGGAACCCATGCAGCTGGAGCTGATCGCGATGGCGCGCTGGGTGCAGCACACCGGGCAACGCGTGCTGGTGCTGTTCGAAGGCCGCGATACCGCCGGCAAGGGCGGTGCGATCCAGGCCATCGCCGAGCACCTCAATCCGCGCCAATGCAAGGTGGTGGCGCTGCCCAAGCCGACCGACCGCGAAAGCACCCAGTGGTATTTCCAGCGCTATATCGCGCACCTGCCGGCCGGCGGCGAGATCGTGCTGATGGACCGCAGCTGGTACAACCGCGCCGGGGTCGAGCACGTGATGGGCTACTGCAGCGAACCGGAGTACACGGCGTTCCTGGCCCAGGCGCCGGTGGTCGAGAAGCTGCTGGTGGATGATGGCATCCTGCTGTTCAAGTACTGGCTGGGCGTGGACCAGGCGCAGCAGGAAAAACGGTTTGCCGAGCGCCACCTGGACCCGCTCAAGGGCTGGAAGCTGTCGCCGGTGGACCTGGAGTCACGCAGCAAGTACAGCGCCTACACCGACGCGCGCGAAGCGATGCTGCGCGCGACCCACCGTGACGAGGCGCCATGGACGCTGGTGGACTTCAACGACCAGAAGCGCGGCCGGCTGGCGCTGATCCGCAACCTGCTCGACCGCCTGCCCGATACCCGCGTGGACGAACCGGAACTGGCGCTGCCGCCGCTGAAGGGCAAGCTGCACAAGGAGCAGTTCGGGGTGCTGCCGCCGATCGAGGGATTCGAGATCCCGTAACGCCGCGCCCTCACGTAGAGCCGGGCTCTGCCCGGCTGCCGCGCGGTGACCCGGCGCCGGTGCGATCAACGCATCGCCATGCGCCCGGGACCTGCCGCATCGCGACGAAACGTAGTGCCGGGCTCTGCCCGGCAGCTTCGAAGGAGCGCCACGGACACCTGCTGCGCGTGCATCGCCCTGAACAGCAGCCGGGCAGAGCCCGGCTCTACGCGCGTGGTGCGGCAGGTCATGGGCGCATGGCGATGCGTTCAACGTCATGGCGCGTACATACCCCGCGGCGCGGCAGAGCCCGGCTCTACGTGGGGTGCGGCATGTCATGGGCGCATGGCGATGCGTTCAACGTCATGGCGCGTACATACCCCGCGGCGCGGCAGAGCCCGGCTCTACGCGCGTGGTGCGGCAGGTCATGGGCGCATGGCGATGCGTTCAACGTCATGGCGCGTACGTACCCTGCGGCGCGGCAGAGCCCGGCGCTACGCTCAACCTTCCTTGATGCGCGCTTCAATGTCATGCGCGGTGACCGGGCCGAGGAACTCCTTGGCGACCTTGCCGTCGGGCGCGATCAGGTAGGTCAACGGCAGGCCGCGCGGGATGGCGAAATCCTCGGGCGGGTTGTAGGTGTCCACGATGACGATGGGATAGGTCACCGGGCGCTTTTCAAGAAACGCCTTCATCTCGGCCGGCTCGATGTCCTCGTACGCCAGGCCGACCACCTCGATCTCCGTGCGCATTGCGTGCAGCGCCGACAGCTCCGGCATCTCCTTGCGGCACGGCGCGCACCAGGTGGCCCAGAAATTGACCACCACCCACTTGCCGCGATGAGCCGCCAGGTCGTAGGTGCTGCCATCCAATGCAGGCAACGTCAGGGTGGGTCGTTCGACGGTCTTGCGGTCGGTCGGCGCGACCTCATCGGTCGCCGGCGTGGCCGGCTCTGCGACGGCGGCAGGAGGCGTGGCCGGTGCGGACGCGGGCGCGGTGGCATCCGGCTGCACGGGCTTGTTGCAGGCGGCCAGGGCCAGCAGGCCCACGGCCAGCAGCAGGGGCTTGGCGGTCATGGTGTATCTCCGGGGGTCGAATAGATATCGCTGACGCGGCGCTTGAGCAGTTCGCGCAGCGGCAGCCGCAAGGCATCCAGCGCCAGGACGGAGGCCTGGCCCAGGCTGTCGTCGCGGTACGGCAGGTAGGCTTCGCGGACCGGGATGCGCATCTGCGTGGTTTCGTACAGGTCGGACAGGGTGAGCTTGTCCAGGTCGCGCGCCAGCAGCCATTCGCCGCGCTCGTCGCGCCGTACCACGCGGATGGCCTCCAGGTCGCACAACATGGTCTGCAACAGCGAATCGGTCAGCATGGGCTCCAGCCGCAGGATCTCGTCATCGTCCAGGCTGTGGCCTTCGGCCCGGGCCTGCTGGAACCGCCCGATCAGGCGCAGCAGGCCATAGATCTCATAGCCGGTGGGCAGGCGCAGCTCGGCCGGCTGGTAGCGGAAGGCGGCGATCGAGGACGCCAGCGAGGCCCCCAGCAGCACCGACACCCAGCACAGGTAGATCCACAGCAGCAGGATCGGCACGAACGCGACGGTGCCATAGAGCTTCTGGTAGGACTGGAAGCTGCCCAGGTAGGCGCCCATGCCCCACTTCACCAGTTCCAGCATTACCGCCGCCAGGATCGCGCCGGGAATGGCATGCCGCCACTTCACCGTGTGGTGCGGCACCACCCGGTAGACCAGCGTGATGCAGACGAACTCGATCAGGATCGGCGCCACGGTCAGCGAGAAATTGGCCAGCCAGCGGCCTTCGCTGGTGCCGAACAGGGGCAGCGCGAACACCCGCGCCGATACCGCCAGCGAGGCGGCGGCCAGCATCGCGCCCAGGGTCAGCACGGTCCAATAGACCAGGAAGCGGGTCAGCTTGGGCCGGGTGGAGCCCACGCGCCAGATCTGGTTGAAGGTTTCTTCCACGCTGTTGAGGGTGATCAGCAGCGACACCACCAGCGCGATGAAACCGGCGGCGGTGAGCTGGCCGGCACTGGCCGAGAACTGGCGCAGGTAGCCTTCGGCGGCGCGCGCGGCGTTGGGCACGAAGTTGGAGAACACGTAGTCGCTGAGCTGGTCGCTCCAGCGGTCGAACACCGGAAACGCCGACAGCACGCCGAAGACCACGATGGCCAGCGGCACCAGCGCGAACACGGTGGTGTAGGCCAGCGAGGCCGCGGCCTGGAACAGGCGGTCGTCCAGGAAGCGCCGCCAGAGGAAGCGGCCGAAGCTGGCGGCACGCTTGCGATCGCGCACGCGCTCCATCCAGAGGTTCACGGTGTCGAGGGGTTCCATCGGCGCAAGGGTACCCGAAGAGGGGTGTGCGGGACTGCATCGCATCGCCATACTGGCCGCTGGTCCGGATGAGATGACGCGCGATGGCGGAAATACTGGTGCTCTACTACAGCCGCGGTGGTTCGGTGGCCCGGCTGGCCCGCCAGATCGCACGGGGCATCGGCGAGGTGCCGGGCATGAGCGCGCGGCTGCGCACGGTGCCGCCGGTGGCGGCGGTGACGCAGACTGCCCGCCCGCCGGTACCCGAGGATGGCGCGCCCTACGTGGACATCGGCGATCTGGCCGAGTGCGACGGCCTGATCCTGGGCAGCCCGACCCGTTTCGGCAACATGGCCGCGCCGGTGAAGCATTTCCTGGATGGCCTGGGCGCCGAATGGGTCAATGGCACGCTGGCCGGCAAACCGGCCGCGGTGTTCACCTCGACGGCGTCGTTGCACGGTGGCCAGGAATCGACGCTGCTGTCGATGCAGGTGCCGCTGTTGCACCATGGCTGCCTGATCGTGGGCATTCCGTTCACCGAGCCGGCGCTGAGCCACACCACCACCGGCGGTACGCCGTACGGCGCCAGCCACGTTGCAGGGGCCGACGACAACCCGGTGCCGAGCGAGGATGAGGCGATCCTGGCGCGCGCGCTGGGCCGGCGCGTGGCCGACATCGCGCGGCGGCTGGCATGAACGGCCGCGCGCAGGACGCGATCCTGGCGCTGCTGCTGGTGGCGCTGGCGGCGGTGTATGCGCTGTGGTTCGCGCAGGACCGGCACTGGCTGGCCACGCAGCTGGTGTTCACCCTGCCGCCGCTGCTGCTGGCGCTGGGGGTATGGTTGCGGCGCGGGAAGGCGGCCTTCTGGGCGGGGGTGCTGGCGCTGTTCTGGTTCAGCCACGGGGTGATGAGCGCCTGGAGCCACCCGGAAACGGCCGGCTGGGCGTGGGCGGAACTGCTGCTGGCGCTGGCGGTGATCGGGGTGGGCAGCGGCCCGGGGCTGCGGCGTCGCTTCGCCAAGCGCTGACCGGTTGGCGGCCTGCGGCTGCGGGGCGGCGCTGGCGGTCGTATCATCTGCATCCCGGCGCGGGCTGCCCGCACGGTTCTGACCGCTATCCAGGAAGCCTGCAATGGACGAACTACTGATCATCACCACCGGTGGCACGATCGACAAGATCTACTTCGACGACAAGTCGGATTACCAGATCGGCGATCCGCAGATCGGGATGATCCTGCGCGAGCTGGGCGTGACGTTCCGTTTCAATGTGATTCCGATCCTGCGCAAGGATTCGCTGCACATCACCGATGAGGACCGGGAGCTGATCCGCGCGACCATCGCCGCGCAGCCGACCCGCCACGTGCTGGTGACGCACGGCACCGATTCGATGGTGCAGACCGGCCAGGTGCTGCGGAGCATCGCCGACAAGACGATCGTGATGACCGGCGCACTGAGCCCGGCCCGCTTCCGTGGTTCAGACGCGGAGTTCAACATCGGCTGCGCGATCGGCGCGGTGCAGTCGCTGGCCAGCGGTGTATACATCGCCATGAACGGCCGCATCTGGAACCCGGAGCACGTGCGCAAGAACGTCGCAGCGAACCGCTTCGAAGAAGCCTGATCGGAGGGAGGAGGTTTTTTTGGCGGCTGCCGGCAGAAGCTAATTCCAACGCCACTTCCAAAGCCACGTCTGGAGCAACATCGAAAGCGGCGCCGCCTGCGTTCCGGGCTGGGCGGGGGTGTGTGGGTTCGCGGGACACGCCGTAAATCCATCCCTGGAGGCTCGTGAGCGCCTTGCTCGTTTGTGCAGTCCTGCACAAACGGCAAGACCGGGGTTGGGCGTCCTGCCCAACCCGTCCGGCGCATGCGCCGGACCCATGGCGCCCAACGGTCCCGCAAACCCACACACCCCCGCCCTAGATAGTTGGCTGGTGGCCATGCAAGAGCAAAACACTGCCAAGCGAAGAGCGATGCCGCTTCTTCGTTGCGTACCAGCACACTGTCAAAGGCTGGGTACGGGTGGGTTGGCGGGACCGTTGGGCGCCATGGATGGCGCCCACGAGCCCCCATGGATGGGTTCACGGCGTGTCCCGCCAACCCACCCGTACCCGGCCAAGCCGGAGCAGGCACGAGCTCGCGGCAGTTGATCTTGATCCTGCTGCGGCAGTTGATCTTGATCCTGCTTCGGCTTTCAGCTTCTAAAAAAAAATACCCCCCCAAAAAAAACGCCCCGACCGAAGCCGGGGCGTGCCCATTGGAGAGGGATCTGGGCTCAGTACTGCGCGGTCAGGGTGACCCCGGAGAAGGTCGAATAGCCCTTCACCCGCACGTGCCAGGTACCGGCCGCCGGTGAAGTGATCGTGCAGGTCTCGTTGTTGCCGCTCAGGTACGGACGGCAGTTGTACACCGTGTCGGTCGGCGCGCTGCCCGAACGCACATACAGATCCGCATCACCACTGCCACCGGCGATGCTCACCTTCAGCTGCGAACGGCCCGACGGCACCACCACCGTGTAGGACAGCGACGCCCCGCTGGCCGCGCCCAGACCGCTCACCGGCACATTGTTCTGCAGCACCGTCCCCGTGCCCGGGTTCGGATTGGTCCCGCCCAGCGCCGCCGTGACCGCCGCATCGGCGTCCACGATGCCCGCGCCGCACCCACCGCTGCATGCGCCCGGCAATGCCCGCGCCGTGTTCTTCAGCAACGTCTCGATCGCCGCCGGCGTCAACGCCGTCGGTGCCACCGACTGCACCAGCGCCACCACGCCGGCCACGTGCGGCGCCGCCATCGACGTCCCGTTGTAGGACGCGTAGGACGCCGTGCCCGGCACCGTCGTGCCGCTGTTGAGCGTGGACAGGATCGCCTGGCCCGGCGCCGAAACATCGATGCCCGCACCGTAGTTCGAGAAGCTGGCGCGCGCGCCGGCCGACGTCGTGGCCGCCACCGCGATCACGTTGGCGCAGTTGGCCGGCACCGACGAAGACACGTTGGTGTTGCTGTTGCCCGCCGCCACCACCACCGTCGTGCCGCGCGACACCGCGCCGTTGATCGCGTTCTGGTAGGTGGTCGAGCAGGTGCCACCGCCGCCCAGCGACATGTTGATCACTTCGGCCGGGTTGGCATTGGCCGGCACGCCGCTGACCGTGCCGCCGGAGGCCCACACGATCGCATCGGCGATGTCGGAGGTGTAACCGCCGCACTTGCCGAGCACACGCACCGGCACGACCTTCGCGTTGAATGCCGTACCGGCCACGCCGGTGCTGTTGTTGGTCACCGCCGCGATGGTGCCGGCCACGTGGGTACCGTGCCAGCTCGAGTTCGACGCCGGAATGCCCGAGCCGCACTCGTTGGCGGCGTACCAGTCGCCTTCATCGTTCGCGTTGTTGTCACGGCCGCCACCATCGCGCGCCATCGCCGCGTCGCTGATGAAGTCATAGCCGGGCAGGATGTTGGCGTTGAGGTCCGGATGGTTGGTGATGCCGGTGTCGATCACCGCCACCACCACGCCGGTGCCGGTGGCCTTGTCCCATGCCGGGCGCACGTTGATCGAGGCGTTGCTGGTGCCGAAGCCCCACTGCTCGGACAGGCGCGCGTCGTTGGGCACCAGGGTGGCGTGCATCAGCTGATCGACTTCGACGTATTCCACGTTCGGGTCAGCCGCCAGGCGGCGCATCAGCAGTTCCGACTCGGCCGCATCCAGCGGACGGTCGGCCTTGACCACGGTCGGGCCGATGGCCAGCTGGCGCAGCTTCTGCAGGCCCAGCGCGCGACCCTGCGCAGCCGGTACGGCCGAGGCCGCCGCCTTCAACGAGCTGGCCAGTGCGGTCGGGGTGGCGACCAGGTTGGCGCCATCCTTGTATTTGACGATGAAACGCTGGTGCGTCGGTGCCGACGACAAGCCGCTCAGCTGCACATCGCCGGCGAATGCCGGGGCGGCCAGCAGCAGGGTGGACAGGACGGACGCGCCGAGTACAACCAATGCACGCTGACGCAAACGGGGTTGCGAATCATGAGACATCGGATTTCCCTTTCAGACTGTGGATGCCGCGAACGCGGCTGAATTTCCAGTCCCGACCCGGGGGCTGTTGAACGCGGTGGCGCGGATCGAGACCGGTTGTTGGATCGGTTCCCCTGAAATCAAACCGCCCATCGCGAACCTAGTGGGTCGCTGCAGGTTCAACAATGTTTCAGCCGCACTTCAGCGACATGAAATGTCGGATCTGAGACTTTCCGTGTCGAAGGTTTGTGAAAGTGAAGGAACTTGGCGCCTTCTGACCGGTCACATTGCGCCATCGAATGTCTGTTTCGGCTGTCTGGGTCGGAAAACGGCGGACAAGCCTTGCGCAACGGGGCCTGCGCGGTGCTGCCACCGCTGGACAATGCGCCTCCGCGAGCGGCCGCCAGCACGACGCCCATGAAAAAACCCGCCTGTTGCCAGGCGGGTTTTCTGGAGTCATCCGGGTGCGGGGCGCTTACGCGTCCAGACGCACCAGCCAACCGTGGCGGTCCGGCAGGCGGCCGTACTGGATGTCGGTCAGCTCCTTGCGCAGCGACATCGTCACTTCGCCGGCCGGGGCGTTGATGTCGCCCACCGAGAAGCCTTCGCCCTTGAGCTGGCCGATCGGGGTGACCACCGCAGCGGTACCGCAGGCGAACGCTTCCACGATCTCGCCGGAGGTCACGCCGTCCTTCCACTCATCAAGGGTGACCTTGCGCTCTTCGACCTTCATGCCGCGGTCGCGCGCCAGCTGCAGGATGCTTTCGCGGGTGATGCCTTCCAGGATGCTGCCCGACAGCGACGGGGTCACCAGGGTGCCGTCCTTGTAGACCAGGAACACGTTCATGCCACCCAGTTCTTCCAGGTACTTGCCCTCGACCGGATCCAGGAACAGCACCTGCGAGCAGCCCTGCGCCTGCGCCTTCTGCTGCGGCAGCAGCGAGGCGGCGTAGTTGCCACCGCACTTGGCCGCGCCGGTGCCGCCCTTGCCCGCGCGTGCATAGTCGGTGGACAGCCAGATCGACACCGGGGCCACGCCCTTGGCGAAGTAGGGGCCGGCCGGGCTGGCGATCACGTAGTAGCCGGCCTTGTGCGCGCCGCGCACGCCCAGGAAGGCTTCATCGCCGATCATGAAGGGACGGAAATACAGGCTGGATTCGTCGGCCGACGGCACCCAGCTGGCGTCCACCGCGATCATCTGCTTGAGCGATTCGACGAAGATGTCGACCGGCAGTTCCGGCAGCGCCAGGCGCTGGGCCGAACGCTGCAGGCGGCGGCCGTTGGCCTCCGGGCGGAAGGTCCAGATCGAGCCGTCGGCGTGGCGGTAGGCCTTGATGCCTTCGAAGATTTCCTGGCCGTAATGCAGCACCGCCGCGGCCGGGTCCAGCTGCAGCGGGCCGTACGGGCGCACCACGGCATCGTGCCAGCCGGTGTCCTTGTCCCACCGCACTTCCACCATGTGGTCGGTGAAGTGCAGACCAAAACCGGGGGCGGCCAGGATGCGCTCGCGCTCCTCGCTGCTGCGCGGCGTGGCGGAACGGGTGGTGTTGAAGCTCACGGAAGACTGGGACACCGGATATTTCCTGTTCTGGTTACGGGGAACGCCGCGACGCCTGCTGGCGGTGGGCGGTTACAACATGCCGGTTTCGAGCCGGGCGGCCTCGGACATCATGTGGCGGCCCCACGGCGGGTCGAACACCAGCTCGACGTCGGCCTGGGCCACCGTCGGAATCATCTCCAGCTTGCTGCGCACGTCATCGACCAGGATATCGCCCATGCCGCAGCCGGGCGCGGTCAGCGTCATGGTGACGTCGATCTCGCGCCGGCCATCGTCCAGGTGCTTGAGGTCGACCTCGTACACCAGGCCCAGGTCCACGATGTTGAACGGGATTTCAGGATCGAAGCAGGTGCGCAGCTGCTGCCACACCAGTTTTTCGACTTCGTCATCGGAGGCGTTTTCAGGCAGCTCCAGCGCCGGCGGCGGTTCCTTGCCGATGGCGTCGCCGTCCTTGCCGGCGATGCGGAACAGATTGCCTTCGACGAAGACGGTATAGCTGCCACCCAGGGCCTGGGTGATGTAGCCATAGCTGCCAGCGGGCAGCGTGACCGTTTCGCCCTGCGGGACCATGACGGCCTCGCAGTCGCGTTCGAAGTGGACAGGTTCACTGCTACGGGAATACATGTGGATCGATATGGGGGTCGCGGCCAATTCCCGCAAGGCGACCATTTTAGCCCAGCGGCCGCCCACGCGCCGGTCACCCCGCAAGCCGGTATCCTGTGGGCACTCACAGGAAGATTGCATGTCGCCCACGTCCGTGCCTGTCCGGAGCCGCCATTGGCTCTGGCCCCCGATGTTGCTGCTTGGTGTCGTCACGGCCACGTTGGCCTGGTTGTTCATTGCCCTGCTCAGCGGCCGCCAGGCCGGCTGGATGGCGGTGCTGGCGGCGCTGGATATCGCCTTCATGCTGCGCCTGGGCACCTTCCGCGCCGGCCCGGCCCGGGTGGTGATTACCCTGCTGGCGACCCTGCTGGTTGCGCTGGCGGCCAACTGGGGCATCGCCTCGGCCTACCTGGGCGGCTCGATGGGCCTCAATCCGTGGGATTCAGCGTTGCGCATGGGCCCATTCATGGCTTGGACCCTGCTCGGCCTGGCCAACGGCGCGGTGGAATGGCTGTGGCTGGGTGTGGCGCTGGTGATCGGGTGGTGGGTGGCGAAGTAGCCGCCCCACGCGCCACGACCAACGGTCGTGGCCTACCGATGATCGTGCGCGAATGTGGGGCGTCATTCCGATGCCCGCGCACGAACGCGGGGCGTGATCGCGATGCCGCGCACGAATGTGGGGACCGTGGCCCGGTGACCGCGCACGGATCCCGGTAGGTCACGACCGTTGGTCGTGACCCCGATAACCGTTCACGAGCGCGGGTAGGTCACGACCGTTGGTCGTGACCCCGGCCCCGCTCAATGCCCGCCGTCGAGCGCCTTCAATTCGCTGACCAGCGCGCTGGCCGCGCCGGCGCCATCGCCGTACAGCATGCGGGCGTTGTCGGCGTAGAACAGGGCATTCTCGATGCCGGCAAAGCCGGTGCCCTTGCCGCGCTTGATCACCACCACATTGCGCGCGTTGACCACGTCCAGGATCGGCATGCCGTAGATCGGGCTGGCCGGGTCGGTGCGCGCCACCGGGTTGACCACGTCGTTGGCGCCGATCACCAGCACCACGTCGGTGTTGGGGAACTCGGGGTTGATGTCGTCCATGTCGGCGATCAGATCGTAGGGCACGCCCGCTTCGGCCAGCAGCACGTTCATGTGGCCCGGCATGCGCCCGGCGACCGGATGGATGGCGAACTTCACCTTGATGCCGCGGTCGATCAGGCGCTGGGCCAGTTCCCATACCTTGTGCTGCGCCTGGGCCACGGCCATGCCGTAGCCGGGCACGATCACCACGCGCTCGGCGAAGGCGAGCATGGCGGCCACGTCGCTGGCCTCGATCGGCTTCTGCGCGCCGCTGATTTCCTGCGCCACGCCACCGCCGCCGAAGTTGGAGAACAGCACGCCGCTGATCGGCCGGTTCATCGCCTTTGCCATCAGGCGGGTCAGCAGGATGCCGGCCGCGCCGACCATCATGCCGGCGATGATCAGGGCCTCGTTGCCCAGCACATACCCTTCGAATGCCACGGCCAAGCCGGTGAACGCGTTGTACAGCGAGATCACCACCGGCATGTCGGCACCGCCGATCGGCAGCGTCATCAGCACACCCAGCGCCAGCGCGACCACGAAGAAGCTGATGATCGCCACCGGGCTCAGGGTGACCGCCGCCCAGACGCCCAGCACCACCATCGCCAGGGCAACCAGCAGGTTGAACGCCTGCTGCCCGGGGAAAGTGACGCGCCGGTCGAGTCGGCCATCCAGCTTGGCCCAGGCGATGATCGAGCCGGACAGCGACACCGCACCGATCGCCGAACCGATCACGGCCAGCGCCAGCACGGTGGCCGACGGCTGGCGCGCGGCCAGGTCGGCCAGCGCCTGTTCGCTCCAATGGGTGGTATCGCGGTTGGCCAGGAACGAGAAGCGCAGCAGTTCCACCGCGCCGATCGCCGCGGCCGAGCCGCCGCCCATGCCGTTGTAGAGGGCCACCATCTGCGGCATGTCGGTGATCGCCACGCGCTTGGCCGACCACCAGGCCACGCCGGTGCCGATCGCCACCGCCGCCAGAATCAGCGGAATGTTGTGCAGCTCGGGCAGGAAGAAGGTCGCCACGGTGGCGATCAGCATGCCCAGCCCGGCCCAGCGGATGCCGCTGCGTGCGGTCATCGGCGAGGCCATGCGCTGCAGGCCCAGCAGGAACAGGGTGGCGGCCACCAGGTAGCTCACCTGCACCAGCCACTGCAGCAGTTGCGCGGTGCTCACGTTCAAGGCGCCTTCTCCCCGGCGTCGCGCTTGGCGCTGGGCTTGAACATGTCCAGCATGCGCTCGGTGACCACGTAGCCACCGGCGGCATTGCCGGCGCCCAGCACCACCGCGATGAAGCCGATGATCTTCTCCAGCGGCGTCTGCGCGTGGCCCAGCACCACCATCGCGCCGATCAGCACGATGCCATGGATGAAGTTGGACCCGGACATCAGGGGGGTATGCAGGATCACCGGCACCCGTGAAATGATCACGTGGCCGGCGATCGCGGCCAGCATGAAGATGTACAACGCCACGAACCCGTCGCTCATTGCAGTGTGTCTCCCAGGCGGTGATCCCGTCCCCCCATCATAACCATGCGCTGAACCGTTCTGCAGGCCGGTCAACCGATGCCGCCCCGGTGCGTTGTCACAGGTACCCCCCTGCGCGAGCGCTACCCTGTGCTGGTGAGCCCCACCCTGCAAACGCTGCCCACCGAGGCCGACGCCGCCCTGCCGGTGTCGCTGGACGCGTTCCTGGCCAGTATCGGGCCGCGCGCGTTCCGCTTCGCCGAGGCCGGCCTGCGCCAGCGCGACGATGCGCTGGACGCGGTGCAGGACAGCATGCTGCGGATGCTGTCCTACCGCGACAAACCGGCGGCCGAGTGGGCGCCGTTGTTCTGGAGCATCCTGCGCCGCCGGGTGGTCGACCTGCAGCGCCGGCGCGGCTTCCGGCTGCGCTTCTGGCGCAGCAGCGACGAGGCCGGCAGCGAGCACGACATCGACTGGGCCGACCACGCCCCCGGCCCGGCACAGGCGCATGAGCAGCGCGAACAGTACGCGCAGCTGGTGCGTGCCCTGCGCGAACTTCCCGCCCGCCAGCGCGAGGCCTTCACCCTGCGCGTGCTGCAGCAACTGGACGGCGCCACCACCGCGGCGGCCATGGGCTGCAGCGAGGGCGCGGTCAAAACCCATCTTTCGCGCGCCCGGCAGGCGCTGCAGCAGCATCTGGAGATCGCCCTGTGAGCCGCCCTGTTACCCCGCCCCTGCACGATGACGCCGCCCTGCACGCCTTGCACGCGCAGGCCCTGCAGCAGGTGTCGCCGGCCACGCTGGCGCGGCTGCGCAGTGCCCGCCACGCGGCCGCGCCACGCCGCAGCCGCGCGCATGGCTGGTGGATGGCCACTGCCTGCTCGGCGGTGGCCGCGCTGGCGCTGGGCTACAGTTTCACCGCCAACCCGCCCAGCGCCCCGGCCACGCCCACGGTGGCATCGGCGGTGGATGACAGCAGCGATGTGCTCGACGAGAATCCCGACCTGTACGTGTGGCTGGGCACGACCGACCTGGCAATGGAGTGAACATGACACCGCGACTGATCCTGGCTTTGGCGCTGCTGTCGACGAGCGCGGCCAGCGGGGCGCAGGCCCCTACCCTGCCGGAGTGGGATCGGCTGACCCCGCAGCAGCGCGAGGCGCTGATCGCGCCCGTGCGCGACCGCTGGAACGATGCCCCGCCGCCGCAGCGCGAGCGCATGCTGCAGCACGGGCAGCGCTGGCAGGGCATGACCCCGGAACAGCGCGAGCTGGCCCGGCGCGGGCGCCATCGGTTCGAGAACATGAGCCCGGAGCAGCGCGAGCAGGCCCGCGCGCTGTTCGCGCAGATGCGCGAACTGAGCCCGGCCCAGCGCGACGCGCTGCGTGAACGCTGGTCGAAGATGACCCCGGAGCAGCGCCAGGAATGGTTGAAAGCCAATCCGGTGAAGGATCTGCCGCCGCCGAAGCGGTGATACCTCGGGCGGCGGCGTTGCGGCGCTGCCGGGTGGTGCAGCCACCCATGGGGTGGCTCTACCGGGCCCGGGGTTGCGCCACCCCATGGGTGGCTGCCTATATCAAGCGGCGGCCACCCAGCGGGTTTTCGCCAGCAGCTCGTCATCCCAGTCGAAGGCGATCGCCCCGTCCTTGAGGAACAGCGCCACGAAGTTGTACAGGTTGCGCGCGTACATCTCGCTGGCGTGCACCGCGCCGCGGCTGGCCAGGTCCAGCGGGCCGTCCACGGTGACCCCGCCCAGCGCGATGGTTTCACCCGGGCGGGTGGCCTCGCAGTTGCCGCCGGTTTCGGCGGCCAGGTCCACGATCACGCTGCCCGGCTTCATGCCCTGCACCATCGCGGTACTGACGATCTTCGGCGCCGGTCGCCCGGGCACGGCCGCGGTGCAGATCACCACGTCCACCAGGCGCAGGTGCTCGCCCAGCCGGCGCTGCTGCTCGGCACGTTCTTCGTCGGTCAGCGGCCGCGCATAGCCGCCCTCGCCCACGGCGCTGACGCCCAGGTCGAGGAACTTGCCGCCCAGCGATTCGATCTGCTCGCGGGTTTCCGGGCGTACATCGAAACCTTCCACCTGCGCGCCCAGCCGGCGTGCGGTGGCGATGGCCTGCAGGCCGGCCACGCCGGCGCCCACCACCAGCACCCGCGACGGGCGGATCGTGCCGGCGGCGGTGGTCAACATCGGGAAGAAACGCGGTGCCAGCTGCGCGGCGATCAACGTGGCCTTGTAGCCGGCCATGCCGGCCTGCGAGCTCAGCACGTCCATCGACTGCGCGCGGGTGGTGCGCGGCAGGCGCTCCAGCGGGAAGGCCTGCAGCCCGCGCGACTGGATCAGGCCGGCGCGTTCGGCATCGGCTTGCGGGTGCAGCATGCCGACCAGGCTGGCGCCGGGTTTGAGCTGGCCCAACCGTGCGTTGTCCGGTGGCTGCACGCACAGCACGATGTCGGCTGCGCCCAGCCGCGTGTCATCGGCCGGCTGCGCGCCGACGTCGATGTATGCCTGATCGGGAAAACCGGCGGCCTGGCCGGCCCCGGGTTCAAACCACACGGTCGCGCCCAGCGCGGCCAGCTTGCGTGCCGTTTCCGGCGTCATCGCCACGCGCCGTTCCCCTGGCGCGCGTTCGGATACCACCAACACCTCGACAGCCATGCGTGTCCCCGACGATCAGCAGAGTGTGGGGGGATCGTAACCTACCGGTTCGGTTTGAGTAGAAACCATGCGGCGATGGGGCAGGCGTGGCCGGGCAGAACCCGGCGTTGCCTCAGTGGACGGTGGCGTTCTTGTTGTCCAGCCGGTCGATCACGCCCTGCATGGCGCTGTCGAAGGCACCATCGTCGATGTGGGCGCGCAGGCGGCCCAGCCGCACCATCACCGCCAGTTCTTCCGGCGAGGCCACGCAKAAGCGCACGCCACGCCGGTTGACGAACAGCAGGCGCTGGGAAATCGGGCTCACCCAGGACAGCTTGCCGGCCTGCACCTTGCCGTCCTTGTCGACGAAATCCAGCCAGCTGCCAATCTCCAGCCCGCGGAAGCGGTCGGCATCGGCGTTGTCGAAATCGGTCACGTCGACCTTGCCGCCCAGCTCCACCGCCGCGCTTTCCTGCACGGGCGGGGTGGGCAGCGCCACCTGGGGCAGTTCGGGAAGCGCGCGCTCCAGTTCCGGGCGTGATTCGGCAATGGCCTGCAGCGTGTCATGCAGGGCGTCGATCGCCCCGGTGGCGGCATCGGCGTGCACGCCCACGCTGGCAAACACCTTGCGCAATGCCGGGTGCCAGGCCTGCAGCCATGGCTTGCCGACGATCTGCCGGCGCGCCTCGGCCACTTCTTCAAGGATGCCGTCGGCCAGGGCCAGCGCCTCGCCCACCGACGCCCCGTCCTCGCCTTCGCGCAGCACGGTCAGGGTGAGGTGGTGTTGCCAGGGCTGGCGCAGGAACTCGGCAATCGCCTGCGGCAGGGTCACATCGGCAATGCGCCGGTCCAGCTCGGCGGCCGAGCGGCCGCGCGCCATCTCCAGCTTTTCCTGGCCGCGCTGGGTTTCAGCGGCGCGGCGCTCGGCGATTTCGATGCGGCGCCGGTGCTGAGCCAGGAAATCGCGGAATTCTTCTTCCAGGGTCAGGAAGATCGCCAGGTTCTCGTTGAACTCGGCCACCAGGCGTTCGATGATTTCCTCGACCTTGCCCATCAGCACGCGCTCGGCCTGGCTCTCGCCGGTGTTGCCTTCGCAGGCCTCGGCCAGCGAGTTGAGCAGCTTGCGCGCCGGATGGGTCTTCTGCACGAACATGCGGCGGTCGAGCATGGCGACCTTGACGAAGGGCACCACCAGCCGCCCGATCAGCTCGCGCGAGCGGCCTTCCAGGTCGCGCTCATCGAGCATCACGTCAAACAGCATGCCCACCAGGTCGATCGCATCTTCGTCCTGCGGGTCCAGCCGCGCCTGCGACGGGTCCACGCCGAGCCGGGTGGCGCCCGACAGCACTTCACTCTTGAGGCGCTGGGCCAGCGATTCGCCGTCTTCGCCGATGGCCGCGCGCAGGGTGGCACTCGGCGTGGCCTGCAGCAGCGACAGCACCGACATCATTTCGCGCTGGCTCAGCGGACGCTGCTGACCCACGGCCACGCTGGCCGCCGAGGTTGCGTCTTCGCGCACGTGCCGGGTCTGCTGCAGCAGCTCATGCAGCGCTTCCAGCAGCATGCCCTGGTTGCCACTGAGGGTCTCGCCCGCCTCGGCTGCGGCGGCCTGACTGGCGCCGGCCGATTGCATCCGTCCGCGGCTTTCGGCCCAGCGATCGGCAAACCGCCGTGCCCAGGCCGGCGCAGCGGCATCGTCGTCACCGCCCTGGCCGTCCTGGTCCAGCGCATCGACCAGCGCCTCCAGTTCGTGCCGCGGGCTCGGCGGCCGGGGTGCCGGGCGCCGTGGCGCGGCCATCTGCGGCATCACGCCGGCGGCAGCGAGCTGCTCGTCCAGCGCTTCGTAACGCTTGCCGATCGGCGCATGCAGGTCGCGCTCGCACAGCTTGATCAGGACCAGCCGCACTTCCGGGGCCAGTTCGCAATCGGCAAAGGCTTCATGGATGGCCACGCCGATGTGCTCGGGGCTGATCGGATTGCTGTCGGCGTTCAGTTCCAGCCCGCCGGCGATCCAGCCCAGGCGGCGGTCCAGCCGCGCCAGTACCGGCTTCCAGTCACGCAGCAGCACGGTGGCGAAGTTGCGCACCGCCAGCCGCGACTCCAGCACATGCTCGGGCACCAGGCTGAGACCGTCTTCGATCTGACCGGCCAGGGTAGCCTCGGCCGACAGCGGCTGACCGCGCTCCAGCGCCTCCCAGGCCTGCGCCAGGTGGGTACGGAAGCCGGCCACGATGTCCTCGCGACGGCGGCGCAGTTCACGCATGCCATCCAGGAACAGCAGTTGCGACGCGCCGGCGGTGCCGGCACGGTCGAACAGAACGTCGTCAAAGCGGGCCAGCACGGTCGCGAACGACTCGGTCAGCGCGGGTAGCGCTCCCTCACGGGCAAGCTTCAACAGTGCCGGGTGATGACCCGGCTGCCCCAATGTATTGGGCGTGGCGATCATGCGAAAAGGCTCCCCACCTTCGCAGGCACAGAATGCAGCATGGAAACAACAGATACCGGTGCCCCCCAGGCACCCGCGTCCGGATGGTAGGTCGCCCCACCGGTCAGGGACAGTGAAACAGTCCGCACTTTGAACCTCACGACCGGGGTACCGGCAGGCCTTGTATCGTACGGCCAGCGTCGGCGGGAAGCGAGTACAGCCACGTGAAGCAATGCCATTGATTAGGTGATGTTCATCACGCTTTGTCGCAAATCGATCAGAGATCGCCGCTGGGCGCGTCACAAACTGCCGCGACTATACTGGGCGCACCGTGAAAACTGATCGAGTGAACATGTCCGAATCCCCTGCGCTGCAAGCCCTGGACGCCCGCCGCTCGGTGCCCGCCAAGCAGCTTGGCGAGCCCGGCCCGGACCCGGACACCCTGCTGCGGATGCTGGCATCGGCGGTGCGCGTGCCCGACCACGGCAAGCTGGTGCCGTACCGCTTCCTGCGCATCGCCGGCGATGCACGTCACAGTCTGGGCGCGTTCCTGGCCGAGCGCAGCCAGCAGCGTGACCCGCAAGTGGCGCAGGCCCAGCTGGACAAGGATCGCCAGCGGTTCTCGCATGCACCGGTGATCATCACCGTGGTGGCCAGCCCGCGCCCCAACCCCAAGGTGCCCGAGCAGGAACAGCTGATGACCGCCGGCTGCGTCTGCTTTGCGCTGCTGCAGGCCGCGCAGGCGCTGGGCTTCGGCGCGCAGTGGCTGACCGCATGGATGGCCTTCGACCCGGCCGTGCATGCCCACCTGGGCCTGGCCGAGGGCGAGCGCATCGCCGGGTTCATCCATATCGGCACCCCGAAGACCGCGGCCCCCGAGCGCGACCGCCCCGACCCCGCCGCGCTGCTGCAGGACTGGGTGGGCTGAGATGGCCGAGTTGTCTGTCGCGCCCCCCGCCCCGCGCCCACCGCTGTACCTGGTCGATGCCAGCTTGTACGTGTTCCGCGCGTGGCATTCGATGCCCGATGAATTCCAGGACCAGCAGGGCTGGCCGACCAACGCGGTGCACGGGTTTGCCCGCTTCCTGCTGGACCTGATCGAGCGCGAGCGCCCGCGGCATATCGCCATTGCCTTCGACGAGGCCCTGGACAGCTGCTTCCGGCACCGGCTGTACGCCGCCTACAAGGCCAACCGCGATCCGGCCCCGGACGCGCTGCGCCGCCAGTTCGCCCACTGCAAGGCCCTGTGCATGGCGCTGGGGCTGGCGGTGCTGGCCCACCACGAGTACGAGGCCGACGACCTGATCGGCAGCGCCCTGCACGCACGCCGCGACGCCGGCATGCGCGGGGTGATCATTTCGGCCGACAAGGACCTGTCGCAGCTGCTGTACGAACACGACGAACAGTGGGACTACGCACGCAACCAGCGCTGGGGCATGGCCGGGGTCAAGGCCCGCCACGGCGTGCATGCGCACCAGATCGCCGATTACCTGGCGCTGTGTGGCGATGCGGTGGACAACATTCCCGGCGTCACCGGGGTAGGCGCCAAGTCGGCCGCGGTGCTGCTGGCCCACTTCGGCAGCATGGACGTGCTGTACGAGCGCCTGGACGAAGTGCCGTTCCTGCGCCTGCGCGGCGCGGCGCAGATGGCGGTGCGGCTGCGCGAACAGCGCGAGCACGCGCTGCTGTGGCGGCAGCTGACCACCATCGCACTGGACGCGCCGCTGGACTGCGCCGATGCCGATTTCCGCCGCGGCAGCGCCGACCCGCAGATGCTGCAGGGCCTGTGCGATGCGCTGCGGTTCGGCCCGTTGACCCGGCGCCGGCTGTTCAGCGCCGCCGGCCTGCCCGATTCCCCTTCCATTGCCAGTGAGTTCGCATGAGCCCCAACACGCAAGCCCCCAAGGTCGTCTACGAAGGCAAGTACCAGCGCATGGTGGTGCGCGGCACGTGGGAATACAGCGAGCGCACCCATGCCGGTGGCCTGGCCGCGATCATCATCGCGGTCACCCCGGAGGACAACGTGCTGTTCGTCGAGCAGTTCCGGGTGCCGCTGCAGGCCAACACCATCGAGATGCCGGCCGGCCTGGTGGGCGACATCGATGCCGGTGAGTCGATCGAAGTGTCGGCAGTGCGCGAGCTGGAAGAAGAAACCGGCTGGACCGCCGACCACGCCGAGGTGTTGATGATCGGCCCCACCTCGTCGGGTGCAAGCAGCGAGAAGATCGCCTTCGTGCGCGCCACCGGCCTGCGCAAGGTGGGCGATGGCGGCGGCGATGCCAGCGAGAACATCACCGTGCACGAAGTGCCGCGCGCCCGTGCAGCGGCCTGGCTGGTGGAGAAGATCGGCCAGGGCTACGAGCTGGACGCCAAGCTGTGGGCCGGGCTGTGGATGATCGAGCACCATCTGGACGGCACCCCGCGTGGCTGATGCGTTCGTTCCGCCCATTGCGCCGGTCGCGCTGCTGGGACCGTCCGACCCGGCACCGTTCACCGTGCATCAGGCGCAGGGACGCTCGCCGTACCTGCTGATCGCCGACCATGCGGGCCAGCAGGTGCCGGCCGCACTGGACGCACTGGGTCTGCCCGCGTCCGAACTGGACCGCCACATCGGCTGGGACATCGGCATTGCCGGAGTCACAGTGGAACTGGCGCGCCTGCTGGACGCCTGGGCGATCACCCAGACCTATTCGCGGCTGGTGATCGACTGCAATCGCCCGCCGGGTGCGCCGGGGCGGTTCGCGCCGCTCAGCGACGGCACCGTGGTGCCGGGCAACCAGGGGCTGGATGAAGCGGCACAGGACGCCCGCGTGCAGGCCATCTTCGCGCCGTACCACGGCCGCATTGCCACCGAACTGGATGCCCGCGCCGCAGCCGGCATGCCCACCGTGCTGATTGCCATGCACAGCTTCACGCCGGCGATGCAGGGCGTGGCGCGGCCGTGGCATGCCGGTGTGCTGTACCAGCGCGATGCGCGCTTTGCGCATGCGTTGATGCACGCCTTGCAGGCCGAAGGTGACCTGGTGGTGGGCGACAACCAGCCCTATGCGGTCAGCGATGCCACGGATTACGCGATTCCGGTGCACGCCGAAGCGCGCGGGCTGGCGCACGTGGAACTGGAGATCCGCCAGGACCTGATTGCCGACGCCGCCGGGCAGCAGGCCTGGGCACGGCGGTTGGCGCGGGTGTTGCAGACGTTGGCGCCGGGGTTGGGTTGAACGCGGTCGTTCGGGTACCGCAGCCGACCAACGGTCGGCTCTACCTCGTGGGTTGCCATGGGAACGAACGGTAGCCGGTGACCTGCAGCGCCAGCCCGATCGCCGCGAAGCGGGCCTGCAGGTGATCGCTTGCCGCGCGATCGATGTTGCAGGCCACCGCCAGCGGCAGTGCACGCACCTGCGCCAGCGCCTCGCCCACCGATAGCGCCTGTATCTCGGCCACCAGGCTGGCCGCCGCTTTGCGCTGCGCCGGCTCAACCGTCTCCAAGGTCAGGTCGAAGGCGGCATACAGCCCGGGCGACAGCCCTTCGGCGCGCGCACGGGCCAGCTCCTCCTGCGGCGCATCGCCGTAGGCCATCGACAATCCCGGGCGTTCCAGGAACGCATCCTCTTCGCTGTAATGGTCCAGCGCGCGGGCGTAGTCGTCCACGGTCGAGAACGGCTGCTGCCGCTTCTGCACGCTGAGCACATCGGCGAACGTGGCGCCCTCCAGGTAGTGGGTCAGCCCGTGCGCGGCCGCGAACGGATGCACGCCGTCGGCATCCTCCTCGTCCTCGGCGTCATGGCCGGCCAGCCAGAAGCGGGCCTGGCGTGCGTCGCCGTCGCTTGCATGCACCCAGGCGTGACGCTCCCATACCTGGCCATCGTCACTGCACGCGGCGATGGCCTCCAGGGTCTGGGTCAGGGTAAGCAATTCGGTCATGGCGGGGGCGTCCGGGCAAACCGCGATGGTAGAGGCACCCGGCGCACCGACCAACGGTCGGCGCCTACCGTTCGGTGGCGCAGGCCGCTTGCAGGGCCGCGTCGTCCGGCTGTGGCTGTGGCCGCAACCACAGCGCCACGCCCACCCCGAGCAGCGCGAACACCGCCGCGCCGTACTGCGCGTTGACCAGGCCCTGCAGCGCTTCCGGGCTGGTGCCGGCCGCACCCGCGCCGCGGCCGGCATTGGCCAGCATCACCAGCACCGCCAGGCCCAGCGCGCCGCCGATCTGCTGTGCGGTGGCGGCCATGCCCGAGGCCACGCCCTGCTGCGCGGCCGGCACGCCCTGCCCCGCCACGATCCACATCGCCGTCCAGCTCATGCCCTGGCCGATGCTCAGCACCACGATGCCCGGCAGCAGTGCCCAGTACGTGGCCCCGAACGGCAGCGCAATCGCCACCGCGGTGACGCCGACCGCACCGGCGGCCATGCCCAGCGCCAGCACCTGCCGCGGCGAGCGCCGGGTGAGCATGCGTTCGGTGATCTTGATGCCGAAGGTGCACACCAGCGTGGGCGGCAGGAACGCCAGGCCGGCCTGCAGCGCGGTCCAGCCATAGCCGTCCTGGAAATACAGCGCCAGGAAGTAGTACTGCACGCCGAAGCTGCTCATGAACAACAAGGTCAGCAGCATCGCCGCACGCATGCTGCGCAGGCGCAGCAACGCGAACTGCATCAGCGGGTCGCGGCTGCGCTGTTCGATCTGCACGAAGGCGACCAGCAGCAGCGCCGACACCACCAGGCACCCCAGCGTGCGCGGTGCCAGCCAGCCCCACTCCGGGCCCTGCACCAGGGTGGTGACCAGCAGGCTGCCGCCCAGGGTGACGGTGAAGCAGCCGGCCAGGTCGAACGAGCGCCCCACCTGCGGTGCGGGATCGCGCGGCAGCCACCAGCCGCCCAGCAGTGCGCAGGCACTGGCGAAGGGCACGATCACCAGCAGCACCGACGACCAACCAAAGCTCTGGGTGAGCACGCCGCCCAGCAGCGTGCCCAGCGCCAACCCGCCCGCACTGGCCATCGACCAGATCGCCAGCGCGCGGTTGCGCGGGGCGCCTTCGGCGTACAGCGTGTTGATCAGCGCCAGCGTGGCCGGGAACAGCAACGCCGCACCGATGCCCTGCACCGCGCGCGCGCCGATCAGCAGCCACGCGCTGGTGCTGAAACCACCGACCAGCGAGGCCAGCGCGAACAGCCCCATGCCCAGCCGGTAGATGCGGCGCCGACCGAGCAGGTCGGCCGCGCGCCCGCCCAGCAGCAGGCAGCCGCCGAACGCCACCGTGTAGCCGCTGACGATCCACTGCAGCTGCTGCGCGTTGATCTGCAGCTGCACGCCCATCTCATGCAGGGCGACGAAGATGATGGTGGCGTCCAGCGCGATGATCAGCTGGGCCATGGCCAACAGGGTCAACGCCAGCCGGGGCGGGAAGGAATGCGGGGAGTGGGTCATGCCGGTCGGTGCGTGGGGAAGGCGGGCAGTCTCATTGATGACGCCACACAAAGAAACCCGGATACTTCGATTTCTGTCATGCATTTTTGCATCAATCGGAGCCCGCCATGGATCTCAATGCCGTGCGCATGCTGGTGCAGGTTGCCGACGCCCGCAGTTTCACCGTGGCCGCCGGCCAGCTCGGCATCAGCCAGTCGGGGTTGTCGCGGGCGATCAGCCGGCTGGAAGGCACCCTGGGCGTGCGCCTGCTCCACCGCAACACGCGCAATGTCAGCCTGACCCCTGACGGCCGCCAGTTCGTGGACCACTGCGCCCCGCTGCTGTCCGGGCTGGACGACGCCGAGCGTCGGCTCGGGGACCGGCCCTGCACGCCGTCGGGCGTACTGAAGCTGACCGCGCCGTCGATGTTCGGGCGCAAGGTGCTGGTGCCCCTGGCCGGGCAGTTGATGGCGGCGCACCCGCAGCTGCAGTTCGAGCTGGTGCTCAACGACCGGCTGGTGGATCTGGTGGAGGAAGGCTTCGACGCCGCCCTGCGCACCGGGCCGATCAGCGACGTGCGGATGGTGGCGCGGCCGCTGCGGCCGTTGCATTGGGTCACCGTGGCCTCGCCGGACTACCTGGCCCGGCACGGTGCACCGGTCAGCGTGGATGCCCTGCAGGACCACACCTGCCTGGCGGTGCGCAACCTGCGCAGCGGGCGACTGGTGGACTGGCAGTTCCGCGAGGGCGATGGCCTGCGTGAATTCACCCCACCGGCGCGAATGGTGTTTGACAGCGGCGACCCGCTGGTGGAAGGCGCGCTGGCCGGGGTGGGCATCGTGCAGGTGATGGATTTCGCGGTGGCCGACGCGCTCGCCGCGGGGCGGCTGCAACGCGTACTGCAGCCGTTCGAAGGCCGCAGCCGTGCGTTGTCGCTGGTGTACCCGCCATCGCGGCAGGCCTCACCGAAGATGAAGGTATTGGCCGACGCATTGCTGGCCGGCAACTGGTAGGTGCCGACCGTTGGTCGGCACAGCGCATCGGCACGCATGGACCACGTGCCACGACCAACGGTCGTGGCCTACCCGGGGTCGCGACCTGCCCGCGGCGAAACACCGGTAGGTGCCGACCGTTGGTCGGCACGGCACATCGGCACGCATGGACCACGTGCCACGACCAACGGTCGTGGCCTACCCGGGGTCGCGACCCGCCCGCGGCGAAACACCGGTAGGTGCCGACCGTTGGTCGGCACGGCACATCGGTACGCATGGACCACGTGCCACGACCAACGGTCGTGGCCTACCCGGGGTCGCGACCTGCCCGCGGCGAAGCATCGGTAGGTGCCGACCGTTGGTCGGCACGGCGCATCGGCACGCGTGGACCACGTGCCACGACCAACGGTCGTGGCCTACCCGGGCTCGCAACCCGCCCGCGGCGAAACACCGGTAGGTGCCGACCGTTGGTCGGCACGGCACATCGGCACGCATTGACCACGTGCCACGACCAACGGTCGTGGCCCACCCGGGGTCGCGACCTGCCCGCGGCGAAGTATCGGTAGGTGCCGACCGTTGGTCGGCACGGCGCATCGGCACGCATGGACCACGTGCCACGACCAACGGTCGCGGCCCACCCTGGGTTGTGGCCCACCCGGTGTCGCGACCTGCCCGCGGCGAAACACCGGTAGGTGCCGACCGTTGGTCGGCACGCGTCGATTCAACCGGCGAAACGATCCGTGGCGCGCACCAGGGCGTCCACGTTTTCCGCTTCGAACGCCGAATGGCCCGACGCCGGGCTGATTTCCAGCGTCGATTTCGGCCAGGCCTTGTGCAGTTCCCACGCGTTCTGCAACGGGCACACCACGTCATAGCGGCCATGCACGATCACGCCGGGGATGTCGGCAATGCGGTGCACGTCGCGCAGCAGCTGCTCTTCCACTTCGAAGAAACCACCGTTGACGAAGTAATGGTTCTCGATGCGCGCAAACGCCAGCGCGAACTGCGCGTCCTGGTGGCTGTCCACGAAGTCCGCGTCCACATGCAGGAAGCTGGTGGCCCCTTCCCACACGCTCCACGCCTTGGCGGCGGCCAGGCGGGTAGCCTCGTCATCGCTGGTGAGGCGGCGGTGGAAGGCCGAAATCAGGTCGTGGCGCTCCACGTCCGGAATCGGCTTGAGGTAGTGCTCCCACGCATCCGGGAACAGGCGGTTGGCGCCTTCCTGGTAGAACCATTCCAGCTCCCAGCGACGCAGCATGAAGATGCCGCGCAGCACCAGTTCGGTCACGCGCTGCGGATGGGTTTCCGCATACGCCAGCGCCAGGGTCGAACCCCAGCTGCCGCCGAACACCTGCCAGCGCTCCACCTTCAGGTGCTCGCGCAGTTTCTCGATGTCGGCCACCAGGTCCCAGGTGGTGTTGTCCACCAGGTCGGCATGCGGGGTGGAACGCCCGGCACCGCGCTGGTCGAACAGGATGATCCGGTACTTGGCCGGGTCGTGGAACTGGCGCATTTTTTCACTGCAGCCGCCACCGGGACCACCGTGCAGCATCACCACCGGCTTGCCGTCGGGGTTGCCGCACTGTTCGAAATACAGCGTGTGGCGATCGTCGACCTTCAGCGTGCCGACGTCGTAAGGGGTGATGGCGGGATACAGCGTACGCATGACAGAACTCCGTTGTTGGGCACAGGCGCGGACGAGCGGGTTCACCACTCGCGCGGGCTGGTCAGATCATCAACATCCACATCGAACCCGTAGCTGCGCGCGATCAGCTCGAAATCGGCACCGATGTTCTCGCGGGCAGCGGTTTCCAGCTCGCTGTCCTGCGCTTCGAACGCTTCGCCGAGCACGTTGAACTCCAGCGTGGCGGCATGGGTGAGCGCCATCAGCGCGGCGCCGTCGGCCGGGCGTTCGCGTTCGATGCGTTCGCACAGGCGCAGCAGGATCTGCTGGCCTTGGGCCACCAGTGCCGGCGGGAAGTATTCATCCTGGACCATGTCGGCCAGGAACTCGTGGGACTGCAGCTGCGCGTGGGAAACAGAGGGGCTGGCAGTGGTCATGGCGCTTCCTTTCAAGTGAATCGCCATTCTACCCGCGCGATGTTTCAGGCAGCGTCAGCGCACGCCCGGCAGACAGCCGCGCGTCACCCGGTCGCGTTGTTCAAGGTCGCGCTCGGTGTGCACCTGCTCGAAACCGGCGTGTTCAAACAGCGCGCGGATCGCCGCGCCCTGGTCCCAGCCGTGTTCGATCAGCAGCCAGCCACCGGGCAGCAGGTGCGCACCGGCATCGGCGACGATCAGACGGATGTCGTCCAGGCCGTCGATGCCCGAGGCCAGCGCCGTCGCCGGCTCGTGGCGCAGGTCGCCCTGCTGCAGGTGCGGGTCGTTGCTGGCGATGTACGGCGGGTTGCTGGCAATCAGATCGAAGCGCATGCCCTGCAGCGGCGCGAACCAGGCCCCCTGCACGAACCGCACGCGCGCCAGCCCGTTGCGCGCCGCATTGCCGCGCGCCATGTCCAAGGCGGCGGCGCTGAGATCGGTGGCGGTCACGTCGGCCTGCGGGCGCTCGCTGGCCAGCGCCAGCGCGATCGCCCCGCTGCCGGTGCCCAGGTCGGCCACGGCCAGCGCGGTGTCGACCGGCAGCCGGGCCAGCGCCAGTTCCACCAGCAGCTCGGTTTCCGGCCGCGGGATCAGGGTGGCCGGGCTCACCGCCAGGTCCAGCGTCCAGAAGCCGCGATGGCCCAGCAGGTAGGCCACCGGTTCGCCGGCCACGCGCCGGGCCAGCAACGCGTGAAACGCCGCCACATCGCCCGTCTCGACCGGGTCGGTGGCGTGCGCGAACAGCCAGCTGCGCGGCTTGCCCAGGACATGCAACAGCAACAGCTCGGCTTCATGCCGGCCCTCCACCCCGGGCAGGGCCGTGGCGGCATCGGCAAGCAGCTGGCGCAGGTCACGGGGAGCGGCGGTCATCGGGCAGGTCGGGCAATGGGCGGGGGCGCAGTGTAGTGCACCGGGCCAGGACCCCAGGACGGCCGAAGACCGGCCGTGGCCGCGCCCCGGCATTGATTGCAGCAATGTGCGAACCAATATTCGGTTGAGCGGATCTATCGTCAATACGCGGCGAGCGCGGGTCTGCCGGTCGGTTTCGTTCAGCCAACCGCGCGCAGGAATAAGGAGCGGCTATTGCGCCGATTACCCCATTCAGCCCGAATGTCATTGCGCTGCAACGCTTTCGGGCGAAACAGGGTATGACATTCATCGCACGATCAGCCCATATTGATAGTCTGTGACTATCGTATAGATGCAATCAATGCATTGTCCTTATGGGAACGGAGCCGCTAACCTGTGTTGGTCGCTTCACCCACCCCCTTCACCAAGAGGAACATCAATGTCGCTCATCAATACGCAGATCAAGCCGTTCGAAGCCAACGCCTACCAGAACGGCGAGTTCATCAAGGTTTCCGACAGCACCCTGAAGGGCCAGTGGTCCGTGCTGATCTTCATGCCGGCCGCGTTCACCTTCAACTGCCCGACCGAGATTGAAGACGCCGCCGACCATTACGCCGAGTTCCAGAAGGCCGGTGCCGAGGTGTACATCGTCACCACCGACACCCACTTCTCGCACAAGGTGTGGCACGAAACCTCGCCGGCCGTCGGCAAGGCCCAGTTCCCGCTGGTCGGCGACCCGACCCACCAGCTGACCCGCGCCTTCGGCGTGCACATCGAAGAAGAAGGCCTGGCCCTGCGCGGCACCTTCATCATCAACCCGGAAGGCGTGATCAAGACCCTGGAGATCCACTCCAACGAGATCGGCCGTGACGTCTCCGAGACCCTGCGCAAGCTGAAGGCTGCCCAGTTCACCGCCGCCAACCCGAACCAGGTGTGCCCGGCCAAGTGGAAGGAAGGCGAAAAGACCCTGACCCCGTCGCTGGACCTGGTCGGCAAGATCTAAGTCGTTTCCCATCCCCATTCCCGCTCGACGGGAATGGGGGTGAACCCAAGCCGGTGCGCACGCGCCGGCTTGGGTTCACCCCCATGTCGCGCAGATGCACCCACGGGGTTCGTCGACGCCGTCTGCTTGCCTGAATCAAGGAGTTTTTCGATGTTGGATGCCAACCTCCAGTCCCAGCTGAAGACCTACCTGGAACGTGTCACCCGCCCGATCCAGATTACGGCGCATGCGGATGACGGCGCCAAGTCGCAGGAGATGCTGGAGCTGCTGAACACGCTGGTCGCGCTGTCGGACAAGATCACCCTGGACGTGCGCCGCGACAGCAGCGAGCGCACCCCGTCGTTCGCGCTGACCACCCCGGGCCAGGACATCCACCTGGCGTTCGCCGGGCTGCCGATGGGCCACGAGTTCACCTCGCTGGTGCTGGCCCTGCTGCAGGTGGGCGGTCACCCGTCCAAGGCCACCGCCGAGCTGATCGAGCAGGTGCAGGGGCTGGAAGGCGAGCTCAAGTTCGAAACCTACTTCTCGCTGTCCTGCCAGAACTGCCCGGACGTGGTGCAGGCACTGAACCTGGCCGCGGTGCTCAACCCGCGCATCCAGCACGTGGCGATCGACGGCGGCCTGTTCCCGGCCGAGGTTGAGGCGCGCCAGATCATGTCGGTGCCCACCGTCTACCTCAACGGCGAAATGTTCGACCAGGGCCGCATGACCCTCGAGCAGATCGTGGCCAAGCTGGACACCGGTTCGGCCAAACGCGACGCCGAGAAGATCGCCGCCAAAGCACCCTTCGACGTGCTGGTGATCGGCGGTGGTCCGGCCGGTGCGGCCGCGGCGATCTATGCCGCGCGCAAGGGCATCCGTACCGGCGTGGCGGCCGAGCGTTTCGGCGGCCAGGTGCTGGACACCATGGCGATCGAGAACTTCATTTCGGTCAAGGAAACCGAGGGCCCGAAGCTGGCCACCGCGCTGGAACAGCACGTGCGCGAGTACGAGGTGGACATCATGAACCTGCAGCGCGGCACGGCACTGACGCCGGCCGGCGACGATGGTCTGGTGGGCATCACGCTGGAGAACGGCGCGGTGTTGAAGTCGCGCACGGTGATCCTGTCCACCGGTGCGCGCTGGCGCCAGATGAACGTGCCCGGCGAAGACCAGTACCGCAACAAGGGCGTGGCGTACTGCCCGCATTGCGATGGCCCGCTGTTCAAGGGCAAGCGCGTGGCGGTGGTGGGCGGCGGCAACTCGGGCGTGGAAGCGGCGATCGACCTCGCTGGCCTGGTGTCGCATGTGACCCTTCTGGAATTTGATGACAAACTCCGGGCCGATGAAGTGTTGCAGAAGAAACTGCGCAGCCTGGGCAACGTCACCATCATCACCAGCGCCCTCACCCAGGAAGTGCTGGGCGATGGCCAGAAGGTGACCGGGCTGGTCTACAAGGACCGCATCGGTGGCGATGCGCACCGGATCGAACTCGAAGGCATCTTCGTGCAGATCGGGTTGCTGCCCAACACCGAGTGGTTGAAGGGCGCGGTGGCGTTGTCGCCGCGTGGCGAGATCGTGATCGACGACCGTGGCCAGACCAGCGTGCCCGGCGTGTTCGCGGCAGGCGATTGCACTACCGTTCCGTACAAGCAGATCATCATCGCGATGGGCGCCGGTTCGACCGCCGCACTGAGTGCTTTTGATCACCTGATCCGCACATCCGTTCCCAAGAGCAGCGGCGCTGTCGCCGAAGCTGCCTGAAACGTCAGGGTCCCGGTTCGCCGGGACCCACCTGCTGGGTAAGCCACGCCGTCACCCGGTCCATTACCGCTTAGAGGTCCAAGGAAATGAACCTACGTGATCTGAAATACCTGGTGGCGCTGGCCGACCACCGGCACTTCGGCCGCGCCGCGGCGGCGTGCTTCGTCAGCCAGCCCACCCTGTCCACCCAGATCCGCAAGCTGGAGGACGAACTGGGCCTGCCCCTGGTCGAACGTGCTCCACGCAAAGTGATGCTGACCCCCGCCGGGGTGGAAGCGGCGGCGCGTGCGCGCACCATCGTGGCCGAGGTCGAGCAGCTGAAAGAAGCCGCACGGCGCAGCCGCGATCCCGAAGCCGGGACGGTGCGCCTGGGCATTTTCCCCACGCTGGGCCCGTACCTGCTGCCGCATGTGATTCCCAACATCCGCGAACGCTTCCCGCAGCTGGAGCTGCTGCTGGTGGAAGAAAAGAGCGACGAGCTGCTGGCGCGGCTGCGCGAAGGCAAGCTGGACGCCGCATTGCTGGCGCTGCCGCTGGACGACGACCAGCTGCACGCCGAATTCCTGTTCGAAGAACCGTTCCTGCTGGCCGTCTCCGGGCAGCACCCGCTGGCGCGCCGGCACCACCTGGATGTGCAGGAGCTGTCCACCCAGAAGCTGCTGCTGCTGGAAGACGGGCACTGCCTGCGCGACCAGGCGCTGGCGGTGTGCCGGCTGTTCGGCGCCAATGAGAAGTCCGAGTTCCGCGCCACCAGCCTGGAGACGCTGCGCCAGATGGTCGCGGCCGACGTGGGCATCACGCTGTTGCCGACCTTGTCAGTGAAGCCGCCGGTGCCGCGCTCGGAAAACATCCGCCTGCTCGATTTCCAGGGCGATGATCGGCCCAGCCGCCGCATCGCGATGGCATGGCGGCGCAGTTCGGCGATGACCGGTTTCCTGCAGCAGCTGGCGCAGCAGTTCAAACGCCTGCCGCAGGAACTGTTCACCTTGGACAACGCCGATTCCGGCGTGCCCCTGACAGCGCGCGGCAACGCCTGACAGGCCGGATGAACCGGCTGCATCGGTCCCTGCGCCGCACGGGTCGCATCCGTCTTCGATAGGCAGCACAATAGAACCCAGGCGGCGCCAGCAGGCGCCGCCTTTTGCATGGGCCATCATTACTCGCAAGGAGCTTTACATGTCCACTTCCAGCGGACTTCCCCCGTCGATCATCGTTTCCAGCCACGACATGGATCGTCTGGACGCCATGCTTGAATCCCCCGCCGTCAGCCAGACCCCGGCCGCCGTGGCCCTGGCCAAGGAGCTCAACCGTGCCACGGTGGTGGCGCCGGACCAGATTCCCGACGGCACCGTCATGATGCATTCGCGCGTGGAATGCGAAGATGAGCTGCAGAACGAAAAGCACGTGCTGACGCTGGTCTATCCGCGCGAAGCCGATGTTGAACAGGGCAAGGTGTCCATCCTTGCGCCGGTGGGTACCGCCCTGCTGGGCCTGTCGGTCGGCCAGACCATGGATTGGGACGCCCCGGGTGGCCGCAAACTGCGCCTGCGCGTGACCGCCGTCCATAACCAGCCCCACGCCTGACCTTCCTGCCGCCGCGCAGGTTCCCGTTTTCGTACCAGGAGTCGCAATGAACACCGTTTCTCCGTCCAAGCTCAGCCAGCTGCGTGATCTGTCCGTCGTGGTAGCCGATACCGGCGACTATGAGGCGATCAAGCGCCTGAAGCCGGTCGACTGCACGACCAACCCGACCCTGGTGAAGAAAGCGCTGGACCTGCCGGTGTATGCGGACCTGATCGAGCGCGAACTGGCCTGGGGCCGCGAGCAGGCCGGCGAGCGCGAGACCATCGTGCACGCCGTGGCCGACCGCCTCACGGTGGGCGTGGGCACGCTGTTGAGTTCGCTGGTGCCGGGCCGGGTGTCCACCGAGGTGGACGCCGACCAGGCCCACGACACCGCCGCGACGGTGGCCAAGGCGCGCCAGTTCATTGCCATGTACGACGCCGCCGGCGTGCCGCGCAGCAAGGTGCTGATCAAGATCGCAGCGACGTGGGCAGGCGTGGAAGCGGCGCGGGTGCTGCAGGCCGAAGGCATCGACTGCAACCTGACGCTGATCTTCAACCCGACCCAGGCGCTGGCCTGCAGCGAAGCGGGCGCGTTCCTGATTTCGCCGTTCGTCGGTCGCATCCTGGACTGGTACGTGGCCAACGGGCAGGCCCCGGCCGACATCGATGCCGACCCGGGCGTGGTGTTCGTGCGCGGGGTGTACGCCGAGTTCAAGCGCCGCGGTTCGCCGACGGTGGTGATGGGCGCATCGTTCCGTTCGACCGCGCAGATCGAGGCGCTGGCCGGCTGCGATCGGCTGACCATTTCGCCGGACCTGCTGGAGAAGCTGGACGCCGACCACGGTGCGCTGCCGCGCAAGCTGGTGGCCGGTGCAGCCGAACCGGTGCAGGTGACGGCGATCGACGCAGCCCGTTTTGCGGCCGACCTGGCCGCCGACCCGATGGCCACCGAGAAGCTGGCCACCGGAATCGACGCATTCGCCAAGGACCTGGAAGCGCTGCGCCAGACGATCCGCGAACGCCTGTAAGCGCGCCGGTGTGTGGACGACAAAAGGCCCCGCACTGCGGGGCCTTTTGGTTTCTCAACCCTCAACAACCGGGGTAGAGCCGACCGTTGGTCGGCTGCCGTTGCAGTGACGTGGGAGCAGCCGACCAACGGTCGGCTCTACCGCATCGCTCACGCATCCACACCAATCGGGCAGCTCACCCCCGTACCGCCGATCCCGCAGTACCCGTTCGGGTTCTTGGCCAGGTACTGCTGGTGATAGTCCTCGGCGTAGAAGTACGTCGGTGCCGGGAACACGATCTCGGTGGTGATCGCGCCCAGCCCGGCGTCCTCCAGACGCTGCTGGTACGCGTCGCGGCTGACGAGGGCCGCATCGAACTGGGCCTGGCTGGTGGCGTGGATGGCCGAGCGGTACTGGGTGCCGGTGTCGTTGCCCTGGCGCATGCCCTGGGTGGGGTCATGGTTCTCCCAGAACACCTGCAGCACCTGGCCCAGCGAGATGATGGCCGGGTCGAACACCACCTCCACGATCTCGGTGTGCCCGGTCATGCCGGAACAGACCTCTTCGTAGGTCGGGTTCGGAGTGGAACCGCCGGCATAGCCCACCGAGGTGGCGTACACGCCCGGCAGCGTCCAGAACTTGCGCTCGGCGCCCCAGAAACAGCCCATCGCCACGCGGATACGCTGCAGGCCGGCGAAACCGTCCTTGAGCGGGTGGCTGTTGACGTAATGCTGGTTGTGCAGCGGCAGCGGCTGGTCCCGGCCCGGCAGCGCCTCGTCCGGGCGCGGCAGGCGCTGCTTGAACGCACCGATGCCCAACAGGCCCTTGGCAATTCCCAACATGGCGGTCTCCTAGGCCGGCAACAGGCCGGCGCTTTCGTCACCGTCGAATATGGGGTCGTCCGGGGCGCCACCCAAGTCGAGCCCGGCCACGATGCCCTCGGCCTCCGGGCGGGCCAGGTCCGGCACGCACACCCGCAGCACCCCGAACAGCGGCAGCTCGCCCATCCCGCCCAGCAATGACTCGCCGAACACGAACGCGGGGATCCCCGCATCCTCCAGCGCATGCTTGACCAGATGGGCGTCAAACAGGTTGTCGGCCTGGTAGATCACGTGCATGGGCGGGCTCCGGCGGGGATGGCCCCAGCATACCCCCGGGGGCTGAAGGCGTGCCCACCCACGCACTTCACCTGCCGGAACGGTGTGGGGAAACGCCCGGCGTCGCCGGCTGCGCACGGGTAGTGCCGGCCGCTGGCCGGCTCCGCGGACTGCCTGCATTGTCCGGAGCCGGCCTGCGAAAGGCGTGCCGACCAACGGTCGGCACCTACCTGGTCTTTCCTGGGTCATGGGGAGCCGGCCTGCGAGAGGTGTGCCGACCAACGGTCGGCACCTACCCGTTTAGCCTGTCGCCTTGCGACAGGCTAAACTGTTGGTCTTTCTGCCTTTTAGACTGCGACCGCGCACCATGTCCGAGCCTACTGCCGCCCCCACCGACGCCCTTCCGGAAGCCCATGAAAAGCGGGATTTCATCCGTCAGATCGTCCGTGAGGACCTGGCCGCGGGCAAGCATGCCGCGATCAAGACCCGCTTCCCGCCCGAGCCCAACGGCTACCTGCACATCGGCCATGCCAAGTCGATCTGCCTGAACTTCGGCATCGCCGGCGAGTTCGGCGGCGTGTGCAACCTGCGCTTCGACGACACCAACCCGGCCAAGGAAGACCCCGAGTATGTGGCCGCCATCCAGGACGACGTGCGCTGGCTGGGCTTTGAGTGGAACGAACTGCGCCACGCCTCGGACTACTTCGATGCCTACTACCTGGCCGCCCAGAAGCTGATCCGCGACGGCAAGGCCTACGTGTGCGACCTGTCGGCCGAGGAAGTGCGCGCCTACCGCGGCACCCTGACCGAGCCGGGCCGCCCCTCGCCGTACCGCGAGCGCAGCGTGGACGAAAACCTGGACCTGTTCGCGCGCATGCGCGCCGGTGAGTTCCCGGACGGTGCCCGCACCGTGCGCGCGAAAATGGACATGGCCAGCGGCAACATCAACCTGCGCGATCCGGCGCTGTACCGCATCAAGCACGTCGAGCACCAGAACACCGGCAACGCCTGGCCGATCTACCCGATGTACGACTTCGCGCACGCGCTGGGTGATGCGCTCGAAGGCATCACCCATTCGTTGTGCACGCTGGAATTCGAAGACCACCGCCCGCTGTACGACTGGTGCGTGGACAACGTCGACTTCGCCCACGACGACGCACTGACCGCACCGCTGGTCGAGCGCGGCCTGCCGCGTGAGGCGGCCAAGCCGCGCCAGATCGAGTTCTCGCGGTTGAACATCAACTACACGGTGATGAGCAAGCGCAAGCTGATGGCGCTGGTCACCGAACAGCTGGTGGACGGCTGGGAAGACCCGCGCATGCCGACCCTGCAGGGCCTGCGTCGCCGCGGCTACACCCCGGCGGCGATGCGCCTGTTCGCCGAGCGCGTGGGTATCAGCAAGCAGAATTCGATGATCGATTTCAGCGTGCTTGAAGGCGCGCTGCGCGAAGACCTGGACAGCGCCGCGCCGCGCCGCATGGCCGTGGTCGACCCGGTCAAGCTGGTGCTGACCAACCTGCCGGAAGGCCACGCCGAAACGCTGACCTTCTCCAACCACCCCAAGGACGAGGCGTTTGGTACCCGCGAGGTGCCGTTCGCACGCGAACTGTGGATCGAGCGCGAGGACTTCGCCGAGATCCCGCCCAAGGGCTGGAAGCGCCTGGTGCCGGGCGGCGAAGTGCGGCTGCGCGGCGCCGGCATCATCCGCTGCGATGAGGTCATCAAGGACGCCGAGGGCACCATCACCGAGCTGCGTGGCTGGCTGGACCCGGAATCGCGCCCGGGCATGGAAGGCGCCAACCGCAAGGTCAAGGGCACCATCCACTGGGTCAGCGCGGTGCATGCCGTGGCGGCCGAGATCCGTCTGTACGACCGCCTGTTCTCGGTGCCCAACCCGGACGATGAAACCGACGGCAAGACCTACCGCGACTACCTCAACCTCGACTCGCGTCGCACCGTCACCGGCTATGTCGAGCCGGCCGCGGCCAGCGCCACGCCGGAGCAGTCGTTCCAGTTCGAGCGCACCGGCTATTTCGTCGCCGACCGCCGCGACCACACCTCCGCCACGCCGGTGTTCAACCGCAGCGTGACCCTGCGCGATACCTGGTCGACCTGACCGGCGCACAACGATGCTGCTGCCAGACGGCAGCATCTCAAGGAGGAAGCGATGGGTGTGTTGTCGGCGGTGCTGTATTTCTTCAGCCAGCATCCTTTCCTGAGCTTCCCAGTGTGCCTGTTGCTGGGTGGCCTGCTGGTCTGGTGGCGCGAAAACCTGCTGTGGCTGGTCGCCGCGTTCCTGCTCGGCACGTTCAACATCGTCGCCGGCCAGATGGTCAATGCGGCGTTCCTCAACGCCGTGGGCGAGCGGGGCACCGGGGTGATCGTGCGCAGCGAGGAAACCAGCTCCCGCCTCAACGAGCAGTCCATCTGGCGCTACGAAGCCATCGTGCATACCCGCGACGGCCGGGATGTAGAGACAACGCTATTCACCCACACCGTCTCCCTGTGGCCGCTGCGCAACGAGATCCAGGTGCCGGGTGTAAACCAGGTGTTCGAACTGATGTACGTACCCGGCTACCCACGCAACATCGTGATCCTTACCGAGTCGTCGGCGCACGGGCAGGCCCGGCAACGGTTGGCGGCACGCGAGGTCGTGGAGGTCGCCGAGCGGAAGTACCGTTTCAGCCCCAGTAATGCCGCGTTCGAGCAGGACTACCGGCAAGCGATGCACGCGTTCATCCAAGCCAACGATGGCGACCCGAACCAGCAGGTCGCGGTGGCACGGTATCGCCGCCAGCTGCGCGAATTGGATGCGTCCCTCCCACCCTGATCACAGCCCTCGCCCCCTTTTTCACGTGACCGTGTTCAGCGCGGGCACGGCATCCCCCCGAGCGGCCCGATACACTGCCGCTGCTCCACCTTTGAAGAGGCCTACGTCCCGATGCTGTACGCGCAAGTCCACCTCACCCTGCCCGCCTGGATCCACGACCAGATCGACCTGGCCCGTGTGTATCCCGACGATGCCGCCAAGGTCGCCCTGGCGATCGAGCTGTCGCGCCTGAATGTCGAGGCGGAAACCGGCGGCCCGTTCGGCGCGGTGGTGTTCGGCCCGGACCACCGCGTCATCGCCGCCGGCGTCAACCGCGTGGTGCCGCACAGCACCTCGCTGGCCCATGCCGAAAACATGGCCTACATGCTGGCCCAGCAGCGCCTGCAGACCCCGCGCCTGAACGACGTGCTGAGCCCGATCACTCTGGCCACCTCGTCGCAGCCTTGCTGCCAGTGCTACGGCGCCACCATCTGGGCCGGCATCGACCGGCTGCTGATCGGGGCCAGCGCGCAGGACGTGGAAGAACTCACGGCGTTCGATGAAGGCCCGCTGCCGGCCGACTGGGTCGGTGAACTCAACAAGCGCGGCATCGAGGTGGTGCGCGACATTGAACGCGACGCCGCGCGCGCCGTGCTGCGCCAGTACGGGGAGATCAACGGTGCGCATTACTGACCGCCGCGCCTCGGGCGCGCTGCGATGAGCGGCCTGCTGTGTCTGTGCCGCCAGGGGTTCGAGCCGGAACTGGCCGGTGAACTGTCCGAGCGCGCCGCCTATGCCGGCATCGCCGGCTATGCGCGCACCCAGCGCAATGACGGCTACGTGCTGTTCGCCACCGACGAAGGCGCCGCGCTGTCCAAGGCGCTGCCGTGGCGGTCGCTGATCTTCGCGCGCCAGAAGCTGGTGGTGCTGGCTGAGCTGCGTGAGCTGGACCCCAGCGACCGCATCACCCCGATCATCGCTGCGCTTCAGGGGCAGCAACGCTTCGGCGACATGTGGGTCGAGCATCCGGACTCGGATGAAGGCAAGCCGCTGGCCGGCCTGGCCCGCGCGTTCGGCAATGCGCTGCGTCCGGCGCTGCGCAAGGCCGGCCTGCTCACCGACAAGGCCAACACCGCGCTGCCGCGCGTGCACGTCGTGTTCGTCGATGGCCGCCATGTGTTCGTCTGCGTAAGCGACACCCGCGACAGCGCGCCGTGGGCGCTGGGCATTCCGCGCCTGAAGCTGCTGCCCGATGCCCCGTCGCGGTCGGCGTTGAAGCTGGACGAAGCCCTGCTCACCCTGCTCACCCCGGAAGAACGCGAACAGCTGGTCAAGCCGGGCATGCGCGCGGCCGACCTGGGCGCTGCGCCGGGCGGCTGGACCTGGGTGCTGACCCGCCAGCACGTCAAGGTGATCAGCGTGGACAACGGCCCGCTGCGCGAGCACGTGCTGGAGACCGGGCTGGTGGAACACCTGCGGGCCGACGGCTTCCATTGGCAGCCCGAGACGCCGCTGGACTGGATGGTCTGCGACATGGTGGAACAGCCGCGCCGGGTGGCCGAGCGCATGGCCACCTGGTTCCGCGAAGGCTGGTGCAAGCATGCGATCTTCAACCTCAAGCTGCCGATGAAGAAGCGCTGGGACGAGACCCGCCTGTGCCTGGACCTGTTCCAGGAACAGGCCGGCAAACCGCTGGTGGTACGGGCCAAGCAGCTTTACCACGACCGTGAGGAAATCACGGTGCTGGCCTCGCCGCTGCGCTGATCAACGCAGTACAGCCGGGCATGGCCCGGCTCTGCCCGCCCACGTAACCCACGGAGTCTGCATGCGACCTCGCCCCACCCTGCTGCTGATGTTGTGCCTGCTGCCTTCGCTCGCTTTGGCGCAGGCCTACACGCCGTCGCCGGCGATCAGTGAACCGCTGCGCGAGGTCCCCGCCAGCGTGCGCACGCAGTCGCTGTCCGAGGGCCGGGTGACCCATCAGGTGACCTTGGCCGCCCCGGCGGGCGAGGCAGCGGTGACGGTGCGGTCGGTGCAGCCGGTGAGCGTGGTGGGCCAGTACCGGTTCGCGTTCGCGACGCTGGACACCGATGGCGATGGCTTCATCAGCCGCGCCGAGGCGCAGGCCAACCCGGCGTTGGCCGATGAGTTCGGCGCCCTGGATGTGAAGCGGCGCGGCAAGCTGGACCGTGCTGACCTGGCCGGTTGGCTGACCGACTGAGGCGGCCGCGCCACCATCGTGCATCCGGGCAGAGCCCGGCTCTACGGCCCAACGCATCGCCACGTCACGTAGAGCCGGGCTCTGCCCGGATGCGCGTTGCCGACATTGCCATGGCCTGACGCAAGCCGGGCAGAGCCCGGCTCTACGGCCCAACGCACCGCCACAGTCACGTAGAGCCGGGCTCTGCCCGGCTGCGCACAGCCCGACGCATCGCCACAGTCACGTAGAGCCGGGCTCTGCCCGGCTGCGCACAGCCCAACGCATCGCCACCGCCACGTAGAGCCGGGCTCTGCCCGGCTGCGCACGGCCCAAACGCACCGCCACCGCCACGTAGAGCCGGGCTCTGCCCGGCTGCGCGGTCTCACACGCCGGCGGCGCGCTTCCAGAACATCGACACCAGCGGCGGCAGTTTGCCGGCGCAGCCCAGTACGCGGCCGCGGGCCAGGGTCAGGTGCAGCTCGTCGTTGGAGAACACGGTGTTGATCGCATCGAAACTGTAGGCGGCCACGGTGTTCTCGCTGCGCCGTTCACGCGCCCAGCGCTGCAGCCGGTGCGGTGACATCCAGTCCTGGCGGCGCTGCTGCGCCTGCAGGACCAGCGTGCGCAGCGCGGCCACGTCGCGCAGGCCCAGGTTGACGCCCTGCCCCGCCAGCGGGTGCACCACGTGCGCCGCATCGCCCAACGCCAGCACGCGCCCGGCCACGTAACCGGTGGCCAGCTGGCGACGCAAGGGGAAGGCCGCCCGCCGCGATGCCAGCGTCATCGCCCCCAGCCGCCCGGCGAAGGCCTGGGTGAGCTCACGCCCGAAGGCGGCCTCGTCCAGCGCCAGCACCCGCTCGGCCTCGGCATCGGGCAGGGTCCAGACAATCGAGCTGCGCTTCCCGGCAATGGGCAGCACCGCGAGCGGCCCGGTCACCAGGAAGCGCTGCCACGCGGTGGCTTCGTTGTCGTTTTCGCTGTCCACGTAGGCGACCATGCCGCGCTGGCCATAGTCCTGGCGGCTGACCTCCAGCCCGGCCAGGCGGCGCAGGGTGGATTCGGCACCGTCGGCGGCAATGGCCAGCGATGCTTCCAGCCGGCGGCCATCCTCCAACCGCAGGCGCACGCCGTCGGCGTCCTGTTCCAGCGCTTCCACGCGCGCCGGGCAGCACACCTGCACACCGGCCGCCGGCAGCGCCGCCCACAGGCGGTCCACCAGCAGGTCGTTCTCCACGATCCAACCCAACTGCTCGCGGCCGAGGTGGTCGGCATCGAACCGCAGTTCATCGCCGCCGCCGGCGTCCCACACGCGCATGCGCCGGTAGGCACAGGCACGCGCCGCGGTGACGGCCGGCCATACCCCGAGCGCGGCCAGCAGGGCCGCGTTGTCCGGCGCAAACGCATACACGCGCAGGTCCGGCTGCTGCGGCTGCCACGGTGGCGGCTCGCGGCCTTCCACCAGGGTGACCTGCAGGCCCGTGTCGGCCAACGCCAGCGCACAGGCCGCGCCGACCACGCCGCCGCCCACCACGATCACATCGCGCGCGCGCCGGCTCATGCGCCCGCTCCGCGGCACAGCGCCGGCACTTCGCCACGGAAGCCCATCGCCCCGCCCACCAGCATCGACTGCATCGGGGTGGCCTGCGCGGCCAGCAGCCCCAGGCTGCGCAGCGGCCGCATCAACGGCGCCGGATTGCTGGTCAAGCGGGCCAGCCCGCCGGAGAAGGCGATGGTTTGCGCGCGGTCTTCGGCGCGGCGGGCCACGTGCGCCTGCAGCAGCGCGTCGCTGCCCGGGTCCTGCGCATCGGCCACCAGCTCGGCGAGAGTGAGCGCGTCGCGCAGGCCCAGGTTGAAGCCCTGTGCGCCCAACGGATGGATGGTCTGCGCGGCATTGCCCAGCAGCACCGCGCGCTCGCCCACCAACGCCTGGGCCAGCACCTGGATCAGCGGGTAGGCGCTGCGCGGGCCGCTTTCCAGCAACCGCCCGGCGCGCCAGCCGATCGCGTCCTGCAGGCGCTGCAGCCACGCCGCGTCGTCCAGCGCGTGTACCGCCTCTACCTGGTCGCGGGCCACCCCGTGCACGGCGCCAAAGTGCCGATCACCACGCGGCAACAGCGCGGTGGGGCCGGTATCGGTGAACCGCTCATAGGCGGTTCCATCGGGCGCACGCGCGCCACGCACCCGCGACACGAACAGGGTCTGCTCGAAATCGTGTTCGTCCACGCCGATGCCGAGCGCCTCGCGCACACCACTGCGGGTGCCGTCGGCGCCGACCACCAGCCGGGCCAGCAGACAGCGTTCGCCGCTGTCGTCGGCAATGAACACCTCACGGTACCCGTCGACAGTGGCGCCGAGCCGCACGAAGCGTGCCGGGCGGTAGCGGGTAAGGTGCGACAGCGCCTGCAGGCAGGTTTCCAGCGCGGTGCCGAAATCACGCGCCACCACCACTTGGCCGAACCACGGCCGCTGGTACTGCGCGGCGTCCATCTGCACCCGGCCGAAATCGCCGGCACGGCTGACATGGATGCGGGTGATCGCACCGGGCGGCGTGCCCAGCCGCTGCATCACGCCCAACGCGGTGAGCGCGTTGACCGTGGCGGCGGCGAAGCTGAGGTTGCGCTGGTCGAATACCGTCGGCAGGGCGCCGGCCGGGGTGGCTTCCACCAGCCCGACGTCGCGCCCGGCGCGGTCCAGCGCAATGGCCAGGCTGGCACCCACCAGCCCGCCGCCCACGATCACTACGTCATGTCGTTCACTCATGCCGCCATGATAAGCGCTGGGCCGTTCCCGGGGCGTGCGGCGGCCTGCCGCAGCAGGCGCTAGAATGAATGCCTGACCCTTTCCCGTGGCTGCCATGTCCACCACCGCCCAACGCGCCTTCGTCCTGTCCGTGCTCGTACTGCTGATGGCCGCCACCCGGGTCAATCACTTCATGGCGATCCCGGATGCCTCCTGGGCCGTGTTCTTCATCGGCGGGTTCTACCTGCGCAGCTGGACCCGCTGGGCGTTCCCGCTGCTGATGGCGCTGGCCATCGTGATCGACATCCTGGTGATCCGCAGCAGCGGCCAGCAGTACCTGCAGCATTACTGCGTCTCGCCCGGCACCTGGATGCTGCTGCCGGCGTACTTCTCGATGTGGGCCGGCGGCCTGCTGCTGCGCCAGGGCTACCACGGCGCCCAGTGGCTCACGCTGGGCAAGGCCGCCCTGCTGCTGGTGGCCGCGGTGGCGGTCTGCCACCTGTTCGCGCAGGGCGGGTTCTACTGGAGCAGCGACATGGTGGCCGAGCCGACCGCCGCCGGCTGGCTGAAGAACTACGCCGACTGGTTCGTGCCCTACCTGCGCACCGCCGCGATCTATGTCGGCCTGGCCGCCGCCCTGCAGCTGACCACCGAACCGGTCGGCAAGCTGCTGCAGGCGCGCCACGACGTCCTGCGCTGAGCGGCCGGCACGCATGGGCAATCGGCTTTCACGCATCTATACCCGCACCGGCGATGACGGCAGCACCGGACTCGGCGATGGCAGCCGGGTGCCCAAGGATGCCCAGCGGGTCAACGCCTACGGCACCGTCGACGAGGCCAACTCGGCGCTGGGCGTGCTGCTGGCGGTCGCCCTACCCGACGACGTGCGGGCGCTGCTGACCACCGTGCAGCACCAGTTGTTCGACCTGGGCGGGGAGCTCTGCATTCCCGGCCACGCGGCCATCCAGGCGGCCGACATCGACGCCCTGGAGCAGCAGCTCGACCATTACAACGCCGACCTGCCCGCCCTGAAGGACTTCATCCTGCCGGCCGGCGGCGAGGCGGCCGCACGCTGCCACCTGGCCCGCACCATCGTGCGCCGGGCCGAGCGCGAAACGGTGACCCTGGCGCGGCTGGAGCCGGTGCGCGCCGAAGCCATCGGCTACCTCAACCGCCTTTCCGACCTGCTGTTCGTGCTGGCCCGGGTGCTGGCCCGCGCCGACGGGCACGGCGAGGTGGTGTGGCGCCACGAACGCCGCCACGCCTGAGCCCTCCTGCCGCCCCACCGGAACCCCTGCCCGCATGCTGGTTTTTACCCACCCTGCCTGTCTGCAACACGATCCCGGCCGCGGCCACCCCGAATCCCCGCAGCGCCTGCAGGTGGTGCTCGATGCCCTGCTCGCCGCCTTCCCCGACCAGCTGGACTGGCGCCAGGCGCCGCCGGCCAAGCTGGGCGAGCTGGCCCGCGTGCACGACAGCGAGCTGATCGACCTGGTGCTCAAGGCGCAGACCGAGCCGCTGCGCCAGATCGACATGGACACCCTGACCTCGCCCGGTTCGGCCAGCGCGGCCCTGCATGCCGCCGGTGCCGGCGTGGCCGCCGTGGACGCGGTGATGCTGGGCGATGACCCGGTCGCGTTCTGCGCGGTGCGCCCGCCGGGCCACCACGCCACCGCCAGCACCGCGATGGGGTTCTGCCTGCTCAACAACATCGCCGTGGCCGCCGCCTATGCGCGCGACCGCTACGGCCTGGAACGCATCGCCATCGTCGATTTCGACGTGCACCACGGCAACGGCACCCAGGACATCTTCATCGCCGACCCGGGGGTGGCCTACTACAGCACCCACCAGGCCGGGCTGTTTCCCAATTCGGGGCTGCGTCGCGACCGCGGTGCCGGCAACCTGATGAACATCCTGCTGCCGCCGGGCAGCGGCGGATTCCGCTTCCGCAACACCTGGGCCGATGAAATGCTGCCGGCCATCGACGATTTCCGCCCGCAGCTGCTGCTGATCTCGGCCGGTTTCGATGCGCATCTGCGCGATCCGCAGGCCGACCTGATGCTGGAGACCGACGATTTCGCCTGGATCACCGCCGAGCTGCGCGGGCTGGCCCGGCGTCATGGCGGTGGCCGGGTGGTGTCCATGCTGGAGGGCGGATACGACCTGCAGGCCTTGGCCGAATGCAGCGTGGCCCACGTCGGCCAGCTGCGCTGAACACCTGCGCGGGTCGAGCCCGCGCATGAACCTGAACCCTTGGCCGGGCAAGGCCTTCATTGCCCCTATGCAAGGGATGGGGCAAGCTACGATCCGTTTTCCCCCGAATCCGACTCCCGCGTGCGCCGAGCCCTCCGCCTGCTGCCTCTCCCCCTGAGCATCGCCATCTGCCTGCCGGCCATGGCCGACGACAAACCGGTGAACTGGGGCCTGTGCCCGGCCACTGACGTGCTGCCCGTGTTCGACGATGCGCCCAAAGCCGACAAGGCCGCGGCCGCCACGCGCGACCAGCAGGACACCGACATCGAGGGCGACCAGCTGTTTGGCACGTCCACGGTGCCGCAGTACCAGGGCAACGTCGCGCTCAAGCGCGGCGACCAGTTCCTGGGTACCGACCACCTGAGCTTCGACACCGAAAGCGGCAACTACATCGCCGAGGGCAACGTCCGCTACCAGGACTCCTCGATCCGGATGGTGGCCAAACGCGCCGAAGGCAACCAGGAAGCGGACACCCACAAGATCAGCGACATCCAGTACCAGCTGGTGGATCGCCGTGGCAACGGTGGCGCCGAATCGGTGGACCTGCAGGGTGCGGTCGGGCAGATGCACCGCTCCACCTACACCACCTGCGACCCGTCCCAGCCGGTCTGGAAGCTGTCGGCGCCGCAGATCGAAGTGGACAACGACGAAGGCTTCGGCACCGCGCGCAACGCCGTGCTGCGGATCGGCAAGGTCCCGGTGCTGTGGGCGCCGTACTTCAAGTTCCCGATCGACGACCGTCGCCAGACCGGCCTGCTGTACCCGCAGCTGGGCCTGTCCGGGCGCAACGGCTTCGATTACGCCCAGCCGATCTACTTCAACCTGGCGCCGAACTACGACGACACCCTGACCCCGCGCTACATGAGCAAGCGCGGCCTGATGGTCGACAACGAGTTCCGCTACCTCTACGACGGGGGCCGCGGCACGTTGCTGACGGCCTACCTGCCCAACGACAAGCTGCGTGACAAGGATCGCGGCCGGGTCGAGTTCGAGGGCTACCACAACATCAATGCCAACTGGCAGGCGCGCGCCAATATCGCCTGGGTCAGCGATGAGCGGTACACCGAGGACTTCTCCAGCAAGCTGCTGGGCGTGACCGCATCCAACCTGCAGAGCCAGGTGGGCATCTACGGCACCGGCGAGAACTGGACCGGCGGCCTGATGGCCGATTACTGGCAGCTCACCGACTACACCCTGACCGAAGATTCGCTGCCGTATGCGCGCCAGCCGCGCGCGTTCTTCAACTGGGACAAGCCGCTGCTGCCGTGGCTGGAAGCGGGCGTGTATACCGAAGCCGTGCGCTTCACCCACGATGACAACCGCCGCAAGATCGTCGATGGAGACGGCGAATACCTCCGCTCCGGCGTGGTTGATCCGCGCTTCAACGGGTCGCGCCTGGACGTCAAACCCTACGTGTCGCTGCCCTTCAGCGGGCCGTCGTGGTACGTGACCCCGACGCTGGCCTACCGCTACACCGCCTACGACCTCGAGCAGGGCCTGGCCGACCAGGTCCGCCGCCAGGCGCTTTCCGACGCGGGCATCGACCCGAATACGGCTACCCCGGACCAGCTGCGCGGCAACACCTCGCCCAGCCGCAGCCTGCCGGTGGCCAGCCTCGACGCGGGCATGTTCTTCGACCGCGAGACCACCATCGGCGGCAAGTCGTTCCTGCACACCCTGGAGCCGCGCCTGTTCTACCTGCGCACGCCGTACCGCGACCAAAGCGAGCTGCCGATCTTCGATACCCGCGACTTCACCTTCAGCTGGGGCCAGCTGTTCCGCGATTCGCGCTATACCGGCGCCGACCGCCAGAACGATGCCAACCAGTTGACGATGGCGTTGAGCACCCGCTTCATCGACCAGACCACCGGTCGCGAGCGCTTCTCCGGCAGCATCGGCCAGATCCTGTACTTCGATGATTCGCGGGTCACCCTGCCGGGCCAGCAGTCCCAGGTCGAGCAGGGCAAGTCGGCGTGGATCGCCGATGCCAATTACGCCGTCAACGACCGCTGGACGCTGGGCGCCACCTACCAGTGGGATCCCAAGTACAAGCGGGAGGACCTGGCCAGCCTGCGGGCGCGGTATCTGATGTCCAACGACGGCGTCGTCAACCTGACCTACCGCTACCGCATCAACGCGGCTGCGCCGGTCACCGCGACCAAGGAAGAGCGCACGCTGCTTGAACAGGTCGACCTGTCCTTCCTGTACCCGATCAGCCCGCGCTGGAGCCTGGTGGGGCGCTACTACTACTCCCTTGAAGACAAGAAGCCGCTGGAAATCATCGGTGGCGTGCAGTGGGACAGCTGCTGCCTGGCTGTTCGCGCCATCGCCCGTCGTTACGTGCGCAACCGCGAGGGCGAGCTGAACAATTCCTTCCAGATCGAGTTCGTGCTCAAGGGCTTGAGCTCCATCGGGCAGAACACGGACCGCACCTTGCGCCGTGCTATTCTCGGGTACTACCGAGACGACCTCTATCTCGTGCCGCCCAGCAACACCGGGGCCGACCGCGACGACTACGATCCGAATCAGATCCCATGACCAAGACCCTTCCCGTTCTACTCGCTTCCCTGCTGGCGGTGACCACCGTCTCAGCACCGCTGCAGGTGCTGGCCCAGCAGAGCCAGCCGCTGGACCGCATTGCCGCCATCGTCGATGAAGACGTGGTGCTGCAGAGCGAACTGGACCGCGCGATCCAGAACATCAAGGCGCAGTACGCCGGTCGTGAGAACCAGCTGCCGCCGGAAGACGTGCTGAGCCGCCAGGTGCTGGAACGCCTGGTGCTGGTCAAGCTGCAGGTGGCCCGCGCCCAGAGCAGCGGGATCAAGATCGGCGACCAGGAGCTCAACCAGGCCCTGAACGCGATCGCCCAGCAGAACGGCTCCAACCTGGACGCCCTGCGCCAGCGCCTGGCCCGTGACGGCATCGACTTCAACGATTTCCGCAACTCGGTCCGCGATGAAATCACCGTGCAGCGCCTGCGCCAGAGCTTCGCGCAGAGCCGCATCAGCGTCAGCGAGGGTGAAGTGGATGCCGCGCTGAAGCAGCAGGCCTCGGTCGGCACCCAGTACCATCTGGCGCACATCCTGATCGGCCTGCCCGAAGCCGCCACCGCCGATCAGATCAGCACCGGCCAGAAGAAGGCCGATGGCGTCAAGGCGCTGCTGGACAAGGGTGAACTGGACTTCAACGCCGCTGCCGTCCGCTATTCGGACAGCCCCAACGCGCTGGAAGGCGGCGACCTGGGCTGGCGTTCGCTGGATGAAATCCCCAACGCATTCGCGCAGATGATGACGCAGATGAAGGCCGGCGACGTGCTGGGCCCGATTCGTGGCCCGAGCGGCTTCCAGCTGCTGAAGCTGGTGGAAGTGCGCGATGCCAGCGCCGCCGCCGGCGGCCAGACCATCACCGAATACCATGCCCGCCATATCCTGATCCGCATCACCGATCAGCAGGACAATGCCGCGGCCAAGGCCAAGATCGAGACGCTGCGCGCCCGCATCGCCGGCGGCGCCGATTTCCAGGCCGTGGCCAAGGAAGCGTCGGACGACAACAACAGCAAGGGCCAGGGCGGCGATCTGGGTTGGTTCCCGGCCGATGCCTTCGGCCCGGACTTCGGCAAGCAGGTGGCGGGCGTGGAAGACGGCGGCGTGAGCCCGGCCTTCCGCACCGATGCCGGCTGGCACATCGTGCAGCGCGTTGCCACGCGCCAGACCGATGCGACCACCGACAACCAGCGCGCCCAGGTGCGCGAGACCATCGGTCGCCGCAAGCTGGAAGAAGAGTACAACCGCTACCTGCAGGAACTGCGTGGCGAAGCCTACGTCAACCTGCGTACCGGCGCGGACGCCACCGGCACCGCCACCACGCCGCCGCAGTCCTGAGGTCGACCTGATGATCCCGCAGCTCGCTCTGGTACCGGGCGAGCCCGCCGGGATCGGTCCGGAACTCTGCATCCGCCTTGCCCAGCAGCCGCGCACCGAGTGCCGGCTGCTGGCCTTCGCCGACCCGGACACCCTGCACGCCGCCGCCGCGGCGCTGTCGCTGCCCCTGCAGCTCCTGCCTGAAGATGCCATCGCCCGCCAGCCGGGCGATCTGCGCGTGCGCGCGGTGCGCAATGCCGTCCCCTCACGCTTCGGCCACGCCGATCCGGCCAATTCCGGCGCGGTGATCGGCGCGCTGCTGCAGGCCGGGCAGGCCTGCCTGTCCGGTGAACTGGACGGCGTGGTGACCGGCCCGGTGCACAAGGCGGTGATCAACCAGGGCGGCATTGCCTACAGCGGCACCACCGAACTGCTGGCCGACCAGGCCGGCGTGGAAGTGGTGATGATGCTGGCCAACGACATCGTGCGCGTAGCCCTGGCCACCACCCACCTGCCGCTGCGCGCGGTGGCCGATGCCATCACCGCTGATGGCCTGGCGCGCACCCTGCACACCGTGCATGCCGCCCTGCAGCGCGACTTCGGCATCGCCACGCCGCGCATCGCGGTGCTTGGCCTGAACCCGCATGCGGGGGAAGACGGCCACCTGGGGCGTGAAGAGCTGGACCTGATCATTCCCCTGCTGCAGTGCCTGCGCGACCAGGGCATGGACCTGATCGGGCCGCTGCCGGCCGACACCGCGTTCCTGCCGGCCAAGCTGGCCGGGTTCGACGCGGTGCTGGCGATGTACCACGACCAGGGCCTGCCGGTGCTCAAGTACAGCGGCTTCGAACAGGCCGTCAATATCACCCTGGGCCTGCCCTATCCGCGGGTGGCCGTCGACCACGGCACCGCGCTGGACATGGCCGGCCGGGGCATCGCCGACCCTTCCAGCCTCCTCGCTGCCACCGCGCTGTGTGCCCGGCTGGCGCGGCAACGTAAGATGGTGCCATGACTTCGTATTCCTCCTCGGCCGGCGGGTTCACCGCGCCGCCCAAAAAGCAGCTTGGCCAGCACTTCCTGGCCGATCGCAGCTACATCGACAAGATCGTGCTGGCGGTCAACCCCAAGGACGACGACCGCCTGGTCGAGATCGGCCCGGGCCAGGGCGCCATCACCCTGCCGCTGCTGCGCCGCCATCCGCGCCTGACCGTGATCGAGTTCGATCGCGACCTGATCGCGCCGCTGACCGCCGCCGCTGAACCGCTGGGCGAGCTGACCATCGTGCACCGCGACGTGCTGCAGGTGAACTTCACCGAGCTGGCCGGCGACGGCCAGATCCGGCTGGTGGGCAACCTGCCCTACAACATCTCCTCACCGATCCTGTTCCACGCCATGGAGCATGCGGCGGTGATCCGCGACATGCACTTCATGCTGCAGAAGGAAGTGGTGGACCGCATGGCTGCCGGCCCCGGCAGCAAGGTCTACGGCCGCCTGAGCGTGATGCTGCAGGCATGGTGCAAGGTGACGGCGCTGTTCGTGGTGCCGCCCGGTGCCTTCCGGCCGCCGCCGAAGGTGGACTCGGCCGTGGTGCGGCTGGTGCCGCGTGATCCGGACACCGTCGGCATCATTGACCGCAAGCGCTTCGCCGATGTGGTCCGGGCCGCCTTCGGGCAGCGCCGCAAGACCCTGCGCAACGCCCTGAACGGGGTGGTCACGCCCGAGCAGTTCGAGGCCGCGGGCGTGCGCAGCGATGCCCGTGCCGAGCAGCTGGAAGTGGCGCAGTTCATCGCCCTGGCCAACGTTCCGCAGGTGGCGGCCGACGACACGCCGCAGGAATGACCGCCCCGCCCTGCGCCGTTGACCGGGCGCAGGCACGTAACACCGCTTGAATTCCCTGAAGGAGCGCGCCATCCCGTGGCGCGCTCACCTCAAACTGCACGACATTCTCTAAACTGCCTGCATGAACGACGCTGCACACTATGCGATCTCGGTCGAAGTCGCTCCGCGCTTCCTCGACGACCAGTCCACGCCGGAGGACGGGCGCTACGCGTTCGCCTATACGATCCGCATCCACAACCACGGCCGCGTGGCCGCCCGTCTGGTGGCGCGCCACTGGCGCATCACCGATGCCAACGGCCGCATCGAACACGTGGACGGCGATGGGGTGATCGGCGAGCAGCCGCGGCTGCGCCCGGGTGAAGACTTCCGTTACACCTCCGGTGTCATGCTGGAAACGGAACACGGCACGATGCAGGGGCATTACGACATGGTGGCCGACGATGGCACCGAGTTCGCCGCCGCCATCGCGCCGTTCGTGTTGACCGTTCCGCGCACACTGCACTGATGGAGGCGCGCGCATGAGTGTATGGGCCATCGGCGACCTGCAGGGCTGCTACGACGTCACCCAACGGTTGCTGGAGAAGATCCGCTTCGACCCGGCGGTGGATACCCTGTGGTTCTGCGGCGACCTGGTCAACCGCGGCGGGCAGTCGCTGGAAACCCTGCGTCTGGTCCATTCGCTGCGCGACAGCAGCGTGGTGGTGCTGGGCAACCATGACCTGAGCCTGCTGGCCGTGGGTGCCCGCACCGAGGAAGAGCAGCGCAAGGTCAACCCGGACCTGCTGCGCATCGTGCAGGCCGACGACCGCGACGTGCTGCTGGACTGGCTGCGCCTGCAGAAGCTGGCGCACGTGGACCGCGAACTGGGCTGGATGATGATCCACGCCGGGCTGGCCCCGAAATGGACCACCCAGCTGGCCGAAAAGCATGCCCGCGAAGTGGAGGTGCAGCTGCACGGCAGCGGCTACCGCAAGCTGTTCCGCAACATGTACGGCGACAAGCCGAGCTGGTCGCCCGGCTTGGCCGGGTACGACCGCTCGCGCGCGATCATCAACCTGTTCACGCGCATGCGTTACTGCACGCCGCGCGGGCGTATCGGGATCGAGGACAAGGGCACCCCGGGCACGCAGGAGCAGGGTCTGTACCCGTGGTTCGAAGTGCCCGGTCGCGCCGAGCGTGACCTGAAGATCGTCTGCGGGCACTGGTCGGCCCTGGGCCTGACCATCACCCAGGGCGTGCATGCCATCGATACCGGCGCGGTATGGGGCGGCAAGCTCACCGCGTTGCAGCTGGATACCGACGAACTGCGCGTGGTGCAGGTTCCGGGCCGCGATGTGCCCCGGCCGGTGTCGCCGCCGCGGCCGCCGGCACGGCGTCCGGCCGGCGATGGCGAGCCGCAGGGCAATGGCCGTCCACCGCGGCAGCCGCAGGGCCAGCGTCGCGAACGCGGCCCGCGCGGCCAGTCGTCGCCGCGCCGCAACCCTGAACCGGCCGGCGACACCGGCGGAAGCACCCCGACCCCGGCATGATCCGCACCGGTCGGTGGCTGCGGGTGGGTCTGGCAGGACTGCTGGCCCTGGCCGGTATCGCCTGCCAGCGCAGCCCGACGCCAGCGGCCGGCGACACCGGCGCGCCGGTCGCCACGCCCGCCCCCGCCGCACGGCCACCGACGCTGCCCTCGCCGCCGCTGGTGGCCGCTGCGCGTCGCCAGATCGGGCAGACCGTGCGCTACGACCCGGCTTATGCCGTACTGGGCTATCCCGGTGGCGACGTCCCCATCGACGGCGGCGTGTGCACCGATGTGATCGTGCGCGCCCTGCGCACCCAGGGCCTGGACCTGCAGCAACGCATCCACGAGGACATGCGCGGTGCGTTCAGTGCCTACCCGGCGCTGTGGGGGCTGTCGCGGCCGGACCGCAACATCGACCACCGTCGCGTGCCGAACCTGATGCGCTGGTTCGAGCGGCAAGGCTGGCAGCAACCCACGTCGCGCCACGCGGCCGACTTTGCCGCCGGCGACATCGTGGCCTGGAAGCTCAACGGCAACGGGCTGCTGCACGTCGGCATCGTCTCCGACCGGCGGCGCAGCGACGGCACCCCGCTGATCCTGCACAACATCGCGCGCGGCACGCAGGAAGAAGACCTGCTGTTCGCTCACACCATCATTGGCCATTACCGGCCGCCAGCCTGAGCGCTGGCCACCGCAAGGACGCGCCCATGCCCGAACCGTCTCCCGCCACTCCCACGGCATCATTGGCAGGCATGCAGGCCGCGTTCGACGCGCTGCTGGCGCCCGCCGGGTTCCAGCGCACGCGCAAGATGCTGTGGGTGCAGCGCCATGCGCATACCGCCAGCTTCGTGTTCCTGCAGCGCGAAGGCGCCGGCCGGGCAAGCATCGACACCTCACTGGCGCTACGTCTGCAGGCCGGCGTCCGCGTGCTCGACAGCGATTTCCCGGCGCTGGCCCTGAACGGGCCGGACAGCCAGGACGCGTTGCTGGCACTGCGTGAGTCGCGCTTCCACCTGCGCTTCAACCTGGCATCGGGGCATGGCAGTGAGCGCTGCCTGACCGATCTTGAGCGCTACACCGCCGAGGTGCTGCTGCCGTGGTTCGCGCGTTTCGCCGCACCCGAGGCACTGCTGGCGGCACCGTCATTCATACCGGCCGCCGGCCTGCAATGCGATGCCGCGTTGAATGACGACGACAAGGCCTGCCTGCAACATGCCCCGCAGCACGGCGCCGACCCGGCGCGGCTGGCCGCATCGTTGAAATTGCTGGGGATCAAAACGCGCGCGTGACGTCGGGCGCTGTCCGCCTGCGTTTCTATAAGTGCACCCGCTGCTGATCCAAGCCGAGTAGCGCCGGGCTCTGCCCGGCCGCCTTTCGGTGGGTGCGCGCGCTGCTGAAACAAGCCGCGTAGCGCCGGGCTCTGCCCGGCTGCCTTTCGGCAAGCGCACGTGCTGCTGAAAGAAAACGCGTAGCGCCGGGCTCTGCCCGGCCGCCTTTCGGTGGGTGCGCGCGCTGCTGAAACAAGCCGGGCAGAGCCCGGCTCTACGATGCTGCTCGCGTGCTGCTGATACCAGCCGCGTAGCGCCGGGCTCTGCCCGGCTGCCTTTCGGCAAGCGCACGCGCTGCTGATACCAGCCGGGCAGAGCCCGGCTCTACGATGCTGCTTCCCGTGCTGCTGGGGCAAGCCGGGTAGAACCCGGCTCTACGGGTGTCGCGTGTAATCCACGAAGTCGAACGCGGCTGAATGCCGTGCGTCGGCCGGGTGGTGCTCGCGTGCCACTTCCACCCACAGCGCCGGGTCGACCGGCGGGAAGTGGGTGTCGGCGGCCACCGTGGTGTCCACCCAGGTCAGGTGCAGGTCGGTGGCCTGGGCCATCGTCAGGCGGTACACCTCGCCTCCGCCGATCACACACAGTTCGTCGGCACCGCTGGCCGCGGCGAAGGCCAGCGCGTCGTCTACCGAAGCCACCGCCTGCATGCCCTCGAACGGCACCTGGCCGCTGCGGGTGAGCACCAGGTTGGGACGCCCCGGCAGCGCGCGGCCCAGCGACTGCGCGGTCTTGCGCCCCATCAGGATCGGCTTGCCCAGGGTGAGCGCCTTGAAGCGCTTGAGGTCATCGGGCAGCTGCCACGGCAACTGGTTGTCCTGGCCGATGCCGTGGCTGCGGTCCAGCGCGGCGATCAGCGACAGCCGGATCGCCGTCATACCGCCACCGGCGCCTTGATCGCCGGGTGCGGGTCGTAGCCGTCGATGCGGATGTCATCGAACTGGAAGCCGAACAGGTCGGTGACCGCCGGGTTCAACCACAGCTGCGGCAGCGCGCGCGGCGTGCGCGACAGCTGCTCGCGCGCCTGGTCAACGTGGTTGGAGTACAGGTGCGCGTCGCCCAGGGTGTGCACGAAGTCGCCCACGCCCAGCCCGGTGGCCTGCGCCACCATGTGGGTCAGCAGCGCATAGCTGGCGATGTTGAACGGCACGCCGAGGAAGATGTCGCCGCTGCGCTGGTAGAGCTGGCAGCTGAGCTTGCCGTCCACCACGTAGAACTGGAACAGGTTGTGGCAGGGCATCAACGCCATCTGCGACAGCTCGCCCACGTTCCAGGCGCTGACCACCAGCCGCCGCGAATCGGGGTTGCGCTTGATCTCCTCCACCAGCCACTGCATCTGGTCGATGCTGCCGCCATCGGCGGTGGCCCAGCTGCGCCACTGCTTGCCGTAGATCGGGCCGAGGTCGCCGTTGGCATCGGCCCACTCGTCCCAGATGCGCACCTGGTTGTCGGTGAGGTAGCCGATGTTGGTGTCGCCCTTCAGGAACCACAGCAGCTCATGGATGATCGATCGCAGGTGCAGCTTCTTGGTGGTGACCAGCGGGAAGCCGTCGGCCAGGTTGAAGCGCATCTGCCAGCCGAACACGCTGCGCGTGCCGGTGCCGGTGCGGTCGGACTTTTCGGTGCCGTTCTCCAGCACGTGCTGCAGCAGGTCCAGGTAGGGCTTCATGCCTTGGCCCCCGCGGCCTGCACCGGCAGCTGCGGCTGCAGCACCGGGGCGCGGCGCGACAGGGCCAGCAGCACCAGGCCGAAGGCGATCAGCGGCACGCACAGGATCTGGCCCTTGGTCAGCCAGCCGAAGGCGACGTACACGCCGTTGTCGGGCATGCGCACGAACTCCACCGCGAAGCGGAAGATGCCGTACAGCAGCGCGAACAGGCCGGCGATGACGTAGCGGTGGCGCGGCGTGGCCGACACCGCCCACAGCACCAGGAACATCACCAGGCCTTCCAGCAGCGCTTCATACAGCTGCGAGGGATGGCGGGCGTACGGGTTGAGCGCGCCGGTGGCGAACTGCGCCTTCAACGTGGCCAGGTCCAGCCCGTTCAACGGCGCCGGCAGGCCACTGGGAAACACCACGCCCCAGGTGCCGCCGGTGTACTTGCCCCACAGTTCGGCACCGATGAAGTTGCCGACGCGGCCGAAGCCCAGGCCCAACGGAACCAGCGGGGCCACGAAATCCAGGGTATCGAACAGGTGCAGGCGGTGCTTGCGCGACCACCACCACGCGGCAAACAGCACGCCCAGCAGGCCGCCGTGGAAGCTCATGCCGCCGTCCCATACCTTGAACAGCAGCAGCGGGTTGTGCAGGAAATCGCCCAGCGCATAGAACAGCATGTAACCCACGCGCCCGCCCACCACCACGCCGAGCATGGCGTAGAACAGCAGGTCGGAGAAACCGTCGGCATTCACCCCCGGCAGGCGCCCGGCCGCGATCCGCTTGCGCCCCAGCCACCAGGCGGCGGTGAAGCCGAGCAGGTACATGATGCCGTACCAATGCACTTTGACCGGCCCAAGCGAGATGGCGATGGGGTCGATGTCGTGGAAATAGATCATGAAGGACGCCTTGCAGGGATGCAGATATTCTAGCGCCGCCCGGGAGCGGCCTCGCGGCGGCCCCGATCGCGCGATTGCCGGGCTTCAGCCCAGAATCTGCGGCGTGTTCGGCAGGCCGTCATCCTGTGACCCCGGAACCGGCGGATAGTGCCCGGCCAGCAGGTCCGATACCTCCTCGATGGCCAGCAGTACCGCGTCCTGCAACGCACCGTCGCGCAGGCGCTGCTGCATGTGGGCGCAGATGGCCGCCCATTGCGCCTCGCCCACCTTGCCGCGCAGGCCACGGTCGGCGACCAGCTCGATGGCGTGGTCGGCCAGCAACAGGTACACCAGCACGCCGTTGTTGTGTTCGGTATCCCAGGTGCGCAGCTGCGCGAAGGCATGCTCGGCGCGTTGGCGGGGGCTGACCCGCTGCCACAGCGCCAGCAGTGGCAGGTCCGCCTCCACCGCGAACATCACCTGGCCACCGTGCCGACGCTCGCCGGCGGTGATCGCGTCGGTGATCGCCTGCAGGCGTCCAGGCGGGAACGCGCGCCGCACCGAAGGGGAAAATACGTGCCGAAGCCAGCGCATCACCAGCCTCCCGAGGCGCCACCGCCTCCTGAACGTCCACCGCCGCCGCCCCAGCCGCCTCCACCGCCGCCGAAGCCACCGCCGCCGCCCCAACCACCGCCGCCACTGCCCCAGCCTCCGCCACCGCCCCAGCCGCCATTGCGCGCAAACGCGCCGGCCCGGCCCGAGGACAGGCCGACGAACAGGCCGATCAGGCCGGCCAGACCACTGGCCAGCCACAACGAGGTGAACAGGAAGGCGACCACTGCCGCGCCGCCGCCGCCCAGCAGCGCGCGCACCGGGCGCGGCAGCCAGCCGAGGATGGCGCGCAGGAAGCTGCCAACGAAGAAGCCGATCACCAGCGCGAAGGTCCAGCCGCCGCCATCGGGGTTGGGGCTGGCGCGGTGGGTGCTGACCGGCGCGGGCAGTGCCTCGCCGTCGATCAGTTTGACCAGCGCCGCGCTGGCATCGGCCAGGCCGCCGGCGTAGTCGTTGGCGCGGAAGCGCGGGGCCAGGTATTCCTGGATGACGCGGTTGGCGATGGCGTCGGGGATCGCCCCTTCCAGCCCGTAACCGGGTTCGATGCGGACCCGGCGATCGTCCTTGGCCACCACCAGCAGCACGCCGTCGTCCACGCCCTTGCGGCCGATCTGCCATTGCTCGAAGACCCGCTGGGTGTACTGCTCGATCGACTCGGGCGCGGTGCTGGGCACCATCAGGATCTGCAACTGGCTGCCCTTGCGCTGCTGCAGGGCCAGGGCCTGTGCCTGCAGCGCCTGGACCTGGGCGGCGTCCAGGGTGCCGGTGGTATCGACCACCGGCGAGGACAGCGGCGGGATCACCGCATCGGCCTGGGCAACTGCCGGCCCGGCCAGGCAAAGGCCGGCCAGCACCAGGCCGCGCAGCAGGCGAAGGACGTTCATCAGGTTACTGCGCCGGGGCCTGCTGCGGCTGCGGCTGCGGCTGCGGCGCGGGGGCCGGGGCCGGCGCCTGCGAACCGAACTTGACCGCCGGCGGCTGGGAGATCTGCGCTTCGTTGTCCACGGTGAAGTTCGGCTTGACCTGGTAGCCGAAGATCTTGGCAGTGATCAGCTGCGGGAACTGGCGCAGGAAGGTGTTGTAGTCCTGCACCATCTGGATGTAGCGGCCACGCGCCACGGTGATGCGGTTCTCGGTGCCTTCCAGCTGCGCCTGCAGGTCGCGGAAGCCCTGGTCGGACTTGAGGTTCGGGTAGTTTTCGGTGACCACCAGCAGCCGCGACAGCGCGCCGCTCAGTTCGCCCTGGGCCTGCTGGAACTGCTTGAGCGAGTCCGCATCGTCGGCGTTGACGTTGATCTGGCCCACCCGCGAGCGCGCATTGGTCACGTCGGTGAGCACCTGGCGTTCCTGGTTGGCATAGCCTTCCACGGTCTGCACCAGGTTGGGAATCAGGTCGGCGCGGCGCTTGTACTGGTTGAGCACTTCGGCCCAACCGGCCTTGACCTGCTCATCCTTCTGCTGGATGGCGTTGTAGCCGCAACCGGACAACAGGGCGGCCAGCACGGCCAACAGCAACAGGCGGGAGAACGATCGCATGGCCGGCTCCGGATCTCGATGAACGGGATCCGGAGCATGCCACGTTTGCGGTAAAGCGGATGTGGGTAACGGCGGTTGGTCGGTACCGACGGATTGCCGACCCCTGGTCGGCACCCGCGGAACACCGACCAACGGTCGGTATCTACCAGTTGCCGGCGCCTGGGACGTTATGGGCCACGGCGCGGCGGCGCATCAGCAGGTTCAGCCATTCCACCAGCACCGAGAAGCCCATCGCCGCGTAGATGTAGGGCTTGGGCACGTGCACGCCCAGACCGTCCAGGATCAGCACCGCACCGATCAGCAGGATGAAGGCCAGGGCCAGCATCTTCACGGTCGGGTTGGCGTCGATGAAGCGGCCCAGCGGGTTGGCCGCCAGCAGCATGACCGCCACCGACAGCAGGATCGCGGCCACCATCACCGGCACGTGGTCGGCGATGCCGACGGCGGTGATCACCGAGTCCAGCGAGAACACGATGTCGATCACCGCGATCTGCGCGATGACCATGCCGAACACGGCCGAGGCCTTGGTGGTGGTGGGGTCTTCGTCTTCGCCGCCGGTGATCAGCTCGCGGATTTCCATGCCGCCCTTGATGATCAGGAACAGGCCGCCGAGGATCAGCACCAGGTCGCGGATGGAGATGCCGATACCGGCCACGGTGAACAGGTTGGCTTCCATGTGCGCCAGGTAGGCCAGCGACACCAGCAGCAGGATGCGGGTGATGCAGGCCACCGCGATGCCGAGCTTGCGCGCGAACGGACGGCGCGACTCGGGCAGCTTGCTCACGGCGATGGAGATGAAGACCAGGTTGTCGATGCCGAGCACGATTTCCAGGGCGCTCAGCGTGAACAGGGTCAACCAGACGTTGGGGTCGGACAGCAACTCAAGAAACATGGACATGGATCCTTACAAGGGGGAATGCGCCGTGGGGGCAGCTCAGAAGAAGCGGGGCAGCAGGACCAGGCCCCAGCACAGCAGTACGTTCATCATCAGCACGAACACGGCCGCCGAGCCCATGTCCTTGGCGCGTCCGGCCAGTTCGTGGAATTCGGCGCCGTAGCGTTCGATCACCGCTTCGATGGCCGAGTTGGCCAGTTCCATGGACAGCACCAGCAGCATCGAGCCGATCATCAGCGCGCGCTCCACCGGGGTCTGGCCCAGCCACAGGGCCAGCGGGGCCAGCACCACCAGCAGGTAGACCTCCAGGCGGAACGAGGACTCGTGCAGCCAGGCGGCCCGCAGGCCCTGCCAGGACCACACCGCCGCCTTGAAGATGCGCCGGGGGCCGCGCGGCATGTGCCCGATTTCGTCAGCCACGGGGGCACGCTCCATCACGCAGGGCGGGCCGGGACACGGGGAACAGCGCGCAGCAAGGGGTCATGGGCAGGGCTGAATGGGCAGGCAATCGGTCATTTTGCCACAAGCCTGTCGCACCTTCCTCGGAGGCGGGCGGGGTCAGGCCGTGCTAGTGACGGGCCCGGCGCCGGCAACACGTGGCGCACAGCCCCGCCACGGCGGGTAAAGCGGTGCCGGTCACCAGCTTCTATGATGGGGTTTCAACCGAACCGGGCGCTCGATGGGGCGCCGTGCCGAGGAGTCTGCCCATGCGTCATCGCTGCACCCGCCCCCTGTTGCTCGCCCTGGCGCTTGGCGCCGCCCTGCCCGTGTTTGCCCTGTCCCCGGCCAAGCCGGCGCAGGTGCCGGCGCAGGTGTCCAACGTGGCCTGGGCCCAGGACATGGCCGATTTCGCCAAGGCAGACGCCACCACCCCGACGCCGCGCGGGGGCATCGAGTTCATCGGCAGCAGTTCGATCCGGATGTGGGACACCCTGGCCGCCGACTTCCCGGGCCAGCCGGTGTTCAACCGCGGCTTCGGCGGTTCGGAAGTGCGCGACAGCACGTGGTACGCCGGGCAGGTGGTGGTGCCGTATGCGCCGTGCAAGGTGTTCTTCTACGCCGGCGACAACGATCTCAACAGCGGCCGCAGCGCGGTGCAGGTGCGCGACGATGTGCTGGCCTTCGTGCAGCGGGTACACCGCGATCTGCCGAAGACGACGGTGGAGTACATCTCGATCAAGCCGAGCCCGTCGCGGGCGAACCTGCTGCCGGCGATCATCGAGGCCAACGCGATGATCAAGGCGGCGCTGGCCAAGCTGCCGAATACGGGCTACACCGACATCTACACGCCGATGCTGGGCAGCGATGGGCAGCCGCGCGCGGCGTTGTTCCGCGAGGACATGCTGCACATGACGCCGGACGGGTATGCGATCTGGCGGGCGGCGTTGGCGCCTAAGGTTTCGTGCGAGTGAGTTTGTGCGGACGGCAAATGCGGGAGCCGGGTTGCTGAGGGTTGGCCGGGGTGGGTGAGGTGGCGGGACACGCCGTAAATCCATCCTTGGAGGCTCGTGG